>QHSV01000168.1 GCA_003221655.1 Candidatus Rokuibacteriota bacterium | reverse complement strand
GGCTCGCCGTGACGTGCACCGGAAAAGCGAGGGCGGCGTCACCCCGGGTGCCGGCAGGGAGGGCGCCGCGATACACCGCCAGGCCCTCTTTCAGCTTGTCCGGGGGATTGATGAGCGGCGTGGCGAAGATGGGAAGTCTGCGGCGCGCGGCGAGCGGGAAAGTGTCGGGGCTATTCGCGGCGATCCGTACCGGGGGATGGGGTGTTTGCACGGGTTTCGGAACCACCGTCAGGTCGCGCGCCCGAAAGTATTTTCCGTGGGACGAGAAGCTCTTCTGCGTCCACGCCTGGAGGATGAAGTCGAGCGCCTCCTCGAAGCGTTCCCGGCTCTCTTCCTGGGGTATCTCGTATCCCGCGTAGTGGACGGGGGCCGTGCCGCGCCCCACCCCGAACTCCAGTCGGCCGTCGCTGAGGATGTCGGCGATGGCCGCTTCTTCGGCGATCTTCACCGGGTTGTGCAGCGGCAGGAGCGTCACCGCCGTCCCCAGGCGAATCCTCGTCGTGCGTTGCGCGGCGGCGGCCAGCACCATGAGTGGATCGGCCAGGATCGAGAACGCGCGGCTGAAGTGGAGCTCGCCGAGCCACACGGTATCGAAACCCAAGACATCCCCGAGCTCGATCTGCGCGATGAGGTCCCGGTACCGCTGACGCTCCGAATCCGCGTCGGCGCACGGCAGCTGGTCGAAGAAGCCGAAACGCATATCCCCTCCTCACGCCTTCTTCAGGGTCAGCCCGATGAGCCGGTCGGCCCGGTCTTGTCGGTCGAGGTCGCGGCAGGTCGCGATGATGTCTTCGAACTGCGCCGCCGGGATGGGGAGCCCGGGGACGACGCCGCGAATGCGGCGCGCCTCCTCGTCGAAGTCCCAGATGAACTCGCGCCCGGTGGACTGCTTCGTGTAGCTCTTACCGTCCTTCGTGTAGATCGTGATCCGCGGGCCGAAGAGCGTCATCCGGTGCGACGGGATCAGCGTCACCCGCTTCATCAAATCCAGCACCTCGGGCGGGTCGCCGGCGCCAGCCGGATCGACCTGCGCCTTCAGCACGGGATAGCCGCGTTTCACGACGCCGTACGCCGTGTAGTACGCGGTGCTGCCGGGCTTCGACTCCAGGTCTTCCCGTCGGCTCGGGAAGGCCGGGCTGGGATACTGTGTCTCGAGCCAGTTCACCACGGCTTCCACGCGCTCGACGTCCTTGTAGTCGATGTCGTGCTCTTCGCAGAGCTTCGCGGTGACGTCGACGTGCGCGATGTTGTAGCCGGCCGTGGAGTAGATGCGGTAGAGCGTCTCGAGGAAGATCCAGTCCTTCCCCAGCGCGGCGGTGATCTTGTCCAGGCTGGTCTGGGTGTCGCCCACGAAGCTGTAGGTGAGCCGGCCCGTGTTGTTGCCCGCGTAGGCGTGATAGAAGCCGGCGTCGCCTTCGAGGACGGTCTCGCCGCCGACATGCCCCTGCCGCGCCAGCGCGACCGCCAGCATGGCGTTGCGCACCGCGCCGCCCTCGCGCAGGGCGCGGCCGCCACTGCGCGCCCCTTCGAGGTTGCCGGCGGCCAGGCTCGCGCAGAGCGCGATCGTGCTGTTCACCTGGTCCTCCGTGAAGCGCATCATCTTCGCGGCAGCGACGGCAGGACCGAAGATGCCGAACACCACACCGGCGTGAAAGCCGCGCGCCATCACGGTCGGGATGAAGTCGGCCGCTAGCCGCTCCAGGACCTCGTAGCCCGCCGCGATGCCGGTGATGAAGTCCCGTCCCGAGACCCCCGCCGTTTCCGCGGCGACGAAGGCGCCCGGAATGATGCTCGTGCCCGGATGAGTCAGCATGCGGAAGGTGTCCCACTTACCGCCGGCCATCGCCATCTCCGCGTTGGCGAACGCGGCGCCGCCCTTCGTCACCCTGGCGCCGTCCACCATGATGGTGGTGCCGTCGCGCACACCGGCTTCTTCTTCGGTGATGAGCTTCACGGCCTGCCGGCCCCCAGGTGACTGAGAGCCGAGGAGCACCGACGCGAGGCTATGGAGCGTGACCCCCTTGGCGCGATCGACCACCTCGGCCGGTAGATCTTGATGGCGCAGACCGACGACCCACTGCGCGAGCTGCCGGCTGAGAGATGCCATACGTTCCTTCCCCTTCCGTCATGAGGGGCGCCCGTCGGGCTGTCGCGGAGTGGTCGCTGCGGACCGCCCGGGCGGCTGGCTCGCAGGCCAGGCCCGCCCGGGCGAGATCGACAGTGGAAGACTACCGCAGGGGCGAGAAGGACGCCGGAATCAGCAGCTTGTTTTCCTGCCGGATCGGCCGCACCCCGGATTGTGGCGGCCACTGGCCACCCTTCCGCGATTCGTCCCGGATGCGTGTGCGCTCGTTGGAGTCCTTGTAGACCCAGACGTGCACGAACTTGTTCAGGCCACCGAGCTCGCTGGTCCAGCAGGCGGCCAGCGGCGACAGCTTCTCGCGGGCGGGGACGGCCTTGCCCCACGCTTCCAGCACCGCCGGGAGGTCGCCCGGTGCGTAGGTGTAAATCCGCATCTCGTAGAAGTTCCCGGTGCCGAAGTCGCGGCTGCCCAGCGGCTGCATGAACGGAGCGGGGATCATGATGTCGGCCTGCTGCTCGACGATCAGGTCCCGCCCACCGGGCAATTGCTGCAGCGCGGCGTCCTTCGCCATCGCATCGCGCACCGCAGTGCGATGCTGGAGGTTCTCGTACGGCCAGGCGTGGATGACCTGATTCAGTGGGCCGAAGTCGGTATGCCAGAAGGCCCCCAACTGCGAGTGCTTCTCCCGCATTGGCTTGCGCTTGGCAAAGCGGTCTTCGAATTCGGCCACGGCCCCGGTGCGCAGCGTATAGGTTCGAACTTCGTAAATCATGGGTCCCTCCTTACCCGCTACCTACCCGCGAACGTGGCCCCGTGTCAAGGTCGTACTGTGGCCTCCTCTGCCACAAGCTCGCGCGCCACTTGATCCCGATGACAAGGGTGAACAGCAGGCCGGCCAGTGAGAAGGCGCTGATCGTCAGCGAATAGCCAAGGCGCTCGATGAGGGCGCCGGAAGTCATCAGTCCCAGGGGCATGCCATAGATCGCGAGCGTCCGCACGCCCATCACCCGTCCCCGGAACCGGTCGTCGGAGGCGGCGAGCAGGTTGGCGGTCATCGCGATCATCGCCACGCTCTGCACGAAGCCGGCAAAGAGGAGCGCGGGCAGCCCCAAGCCCAGACCCCGCACCTGGCCGAAGCCGAGCAGGACCGCGTACCAGATCGCAGTGTAGATGAGCATCGAGCGCTCCGGGCGGCGTGACCCTCCCGTCACGACCGTGGCGATCGAGCCCAGGAGGCTGCCGAACGCGAAGCTGGAGGCGAGCCACCCCAGGCCGGTGGCGCCGACCTGGTAGACGTGCTTGGCGACATAGGGCAGGAGGCCGCTCGACACTGGGTACGCCGTGAGGTTGATCAAGAACGCCAGCCACATCATGGCGAGCAGCTCCGGCGTCCTCAGGACGTAGAGGAGCCCGTCCTTGAGATCGCGCCAGCGCGAGGGGACGGGCACGGCGACGGGGACGACCACGGAGACCGCCCGTGGCGTTCCGCCGGGATCGGGCACGGCGGGCCTTCGAGCCACCCCGAAGGTCAGTGCGAGGCTCGCGACGTAGAAACTCGTGACCAGGGCGTAGGTCGGCCCGATGCCGAGGACCGTGGAGAGCGCGGCCCCGGCGAGCGCGCCAACCACACGCGCGGAGTCCATCGTGGCGCGGGACAGGCCGACGGCGCCCAGCAGGTGCGGCGGCGGAATCGTCTCGCCGATGAGCGCATTGCGCATGACTTGATCGTTGGGGCGGACGACACCGGCCAGCGTTGCGACGACGAACACCCAGACTGGCGCCAGGCTCCCGGTCACGGTCAGAAGCAAGACGAGCGTGGCGAGGACAGTGTAGATCGCGCGCATCACGCACAGCATGACCCGGCCGCCGAGCCGGTCGCCCAGCACTCCGAACATCGGCGAGACGAGCGCACCGAGAAGCAAGAGCGAGCCGAACACCGTGAGCAGCAGGACCGAACCGGTCTGCACCATCACGTACCAGCCCAGGATGACCGTCTCCATCTCGAACGCCAGCGACGTCAGCAGATCGGAGGGCCACTGGAAGCGGAAGCTGCGAACGCGGAAGGCGGCGAGGATCAGGGCCGAGACGCGCCGTTAGCCGGCCAGCGACTCGATCGCCCGCACCTCGTCGGCAGGGAGCGACAGGTCGCGGCCGGCCAGGTCCTGCTTCATGTGCTCAGCGTCGACGGTGCCGGTCAGCGGCAGCATCCCCACAGCGTGGGCGAAACGGAACACGACCTGGGCCGGCGTAGCGCCGAGGCGAGCCGCGATGCCGGTGACCAGCCGATGGTGCAGCACTTCCGGGTTCGCCGTGAGGAGCGAGAAACCCTGGTAGACGACCCCGCGCTCCGCGCAGAAGGATCGAACCTCGCGGTCCCAGCCAAGGCGCGCGAAGCAGCGGTTCTGGACGAACGCGGGAGCCTCGGCGCCCGTGGCCGCCATTTGCTCGAGGTGCCGCAGAGAAACGTTGCTCACGCCGAGGAGCCGCGTGTGGCCCCCATCGCGGCCCAGACCTCGGCATCGTCGCGGGTCCAGCCGCGCCCGGAGGCGGGCCCGTGCAGCACGTAGCTGTCGACGTGATCGGTCCCGAGGTGCTCGAGCGAGCTGGCCATCGACTGGGCGACCTGCGTGGGAAGCCCGGCCGCAGGGTCGTAGGGCAGCCGGTGGTCCTGGCCGCCCTGGTAGGTGAATTTCGTTTGCAAGAAGAGATCCGCGCGCGTGACCACGCCCGCTCGGTAGGCGGCAGCGAGCCCCTGACCGACCCCGGCCTCGAAGTAGTGCCGCCGCTGGTTGGCGGTGTCGATCCCCCGGAAGCCCATCCGAAGCGCGAGCTCGGTGAGGGCTGGAGTCCGGTCTTCCTTCCAGGCGGTGCCGTAGAGGAAATCGGGAATGGGTGGCATGGACCTCAGTCTACCCGCTGCCAGGCGAAATCGGCTACGATGCACCCCGCTGGCGACGGGCCGTCAAACGAGAGGTTCTCGACCGAGGAGGCAGAAATGATTCTCGAGCGCTTCAAGGTTCCCGCGAAAGACCAGGTTCTCGTCTCTGAAGCGGCGTTGCGACGCACGGTGACACAGATCTTCGAGAAGCTCGGGCTGAGCCCGGAAGACTCCGCAGAAGGTGCGGACGTGCTGACGATGACGGACCTCCGCGGGGTCGAGACGCACGGGGTGTCCAACATGCTGCGCGCGTACGTCCGGGACTACAAGGCCGGCAAGCTGGATCCTCGGCCCGGTTGGCGGGTGATGCGGGAGTCGCCCGGCACGGCGGTGATCGACGCCGAGCGGCGGCTCGGCATCATGATCGGGCCGAAGGCGATGCGGCTGGCCGTCGACAAGGCCCGCAACGTCGGCGTCGGCGTCGTGACCGTCTACAACAGCGGCCACTTCGGCGCGATCGGCTACTACGCCATGCAGGCCGCCCTCCAGGGTATGGTGGGAGTCTGTTTCACCGGGGCCGGACTGAGTGTGGTGCCCACCTTCGCGTCCAAGCCGCTCCTGGGCACCAACCCGATCGCGCTCGCAGCGCCGGCGCGTCACGAGGCGCCGATGCTCTTCGACGCCGCGACATCGGCGATCGCGGGCAACAAGATCCGACTGGCCATCCGGGTCGGCTCGCCGCTTCTGCCTGGCTGGGTCACGGACAAAGACGGCAACCCGGTCATGGAGGAGAAACCGGTCTTCAATCGCGACGAGTATCACCAGGCGCCTCTCGGTGGGACACGAGAGCAGGGCTCCCACAAAGGCTACGGCTTTGCTCTCATGGCCGAGGTCTTGTCCACCGTGCTGGCCGGCGCACTGCCCACGATGCTGGCGCCCGCAAGCGGGTCCAAGAATCATTTTGCGGCGTACAACATCGAGGCCTTCACCGACGTCGAGCAGTTCAAGGACACCATGGACGAGATGCTCAAGACCCTGAGAACGGCGAAGCCAGTGCCGGGCCAGGACCGCGTCCTCTATCCGGGACTGTCGGAGTCCGAAGAAATTCAGACGCGCCGGGCCAACGGGATCCCGCTGCACAAAGAGGTGCTTCAGTGGTTCGCCGAGTGCACGAGCGAGCTGGGCATTGCGCCTCTGGTAGCCAAGAGCTGAACAGACCGAGTGTAGCCGGCCAAATGGGAGGATCCGACATGGCGAAGGGCACGCTGATCGCGGCGATGAACATGGGGCAGGCTGCCGAGGACGAGTTCAATGACTGGTACGACACCGAGCACCTGCCGGAACGGCTGCGCGTGCCGGGTTTCCTCGTCTGCCAGCGCTGGATCGGGGCGCTGGACCGCAAGGTCTCGATCGCGACGTACGATCTCGACAACGTCAAGGTGTTGAAGAGTCCCGCCTATCTGGCGATCGGCGGCGAGAATCTGTCGCCGTGGTCGAAGCGCGTCACCGGCAGGGTCGACCGCCTGATGCGCTTCGAGGGCGATCAGGTCCTGCCCGGGGACCAACTCCCGCCCGACAATGCCGGCGGGCTGTTGCTGAACGCGATGAACATCGCGCCCGAATTCGAGGCCGAGTTCAACGAGTGGTACGACAAGGAGCACATCCCGGCGCTCAGCGCCGTCCCGGGCGTGCTGTGCGCCCGTCGCTTCCGCGGCAGCGGCAATCGCAGGTACGTGGCGCTCTACCACCTCGCCACGCCCGAGGTGCAGGAGTCAGCCGAGTGGAAGCAGGCGCGGCAAAGCGACTGGACGAGCCGCCTGCAGCCGCATTTCCGCGATCACCTGCGCCTCGTCTGCCGTCGCTACGTTCGCGGCCGCTAGCGGCGCTCGTTGTCCGTGCCGCACGGCGTTGCCACTCTGACCACCGCGGCTTCTGTTAATGGTCAGATATTGCGAAGTTTTGTGGGGGTGGCGCACATGGCACCGCCCATGCTGCGTGTAGCACGTAGTCCAAGCAGATGGGAGGAGCTAACGCTATGAAACTGGTGCTTTGGGTCCTGACCATAGTCGCTGTTGCGCTGTCGCCCGCGATGTCACTGGCCCAGTCGACGCCAGGCGACGCCCGTAAAGCCGAGAAGGCCGGCGAGCCGGCGAGGCCGGCCGGAGACGGCGTCGGGCAAATAATGAAGGACTCCTGGCTCACCACGAAGGCGAAGATGTCGCTCGTCACGGACAAGCGAGTGAAGGCCCGACACATCAAGGTCGAGACGCAGGGCGGGATCGTCACCCTGCGCGGCAAGGTGGCGAGCGCCGAGGAACGGACCGCGGCGGAAGAGGTCGCGAGAGGCATCAGCGGCGCGACGTCCGTCAACAGCGCCCTGCAGGTCGTCCCGGAGGAGCAGCGGAAGTTGGTCGACGCGAAGGACGACGGGATCGAGAAGACGGTGAAGGGGCGTCTGGACAAGGACGAGTACCTCAAAGACACCGGCATCAAGGTGCGTTCCGACAACAGCGTGGTGACTCTGATCGGCAAGGTGCCTGACCATAAGACTCGGGCTCGTGCCTCCGACTTGACGCGCGGGGTCCCCGGCGTCAGGGCCGTGAGGAATGAGCTCGCCCAGAAGGGTTAGTCAGCCTCCGGACCCATCCATGTTGTCTCTGGCAGACCTCGAGAGAGCCCTGGCGCTCGCTCTCGGCGAGTTCGGTCCTGCGTGGAAGATCGTCGGCGACTGCGCGCCGGTCGACCCCTTCGATCCAAGCCATTGGGACTCGGGCTCTCAGAGTTTTCAGGTCACTCTCCGCCACCGCGTGACGGGACACCTCAAAGTGCTCGGCCGTCGGGTCGCCTACGAGCCGAGCGCGGGCCTTCACCGCGCTGTCGCCCTCTCGCTCATCGAAGCGTACCGCCACGGGAACGCCGAGCCGATACGACAGTACCTGGAGGACATCGGCGTCGCCGCCACCACGGCGGGCGACGCGACCCACTTCTTCCGCCCCCCCTCGGTCGTCCCATCACCGGATGCTGCGAGTGGCAAAAGGGCGGAGGTTTCGGAAGCCAGCCGAGAACCCGACGTGGTCAGCCGTGTGTCCCGCTCTGGGGTCTCGACGTCTCGGAGCCCGATCGTCGCGAGGCCGAAATGGCCGTCCCTGTCGACGGTCACGTCGCGCTGGCGGCGCGAGACGCCGCGACCCGCGTTACCCGACGCCGCCGTTGGAGGTTCGGGCGGGCCGGCGGCAACAGTCGAATGCCGAAAGCCAATGCTGAGCAGGCTCAGGCGGGAGTTGGAGATCTGGCAGTGGCGTCGAGCCGCTAGCAGCGAAAACTCCAGGGGCCCGCGCACCCCAGAGAATTAGTCCGGTGATCTTCGGCGCTGGATTTACACTATCCTGCCGTGGTGACACTCCCGGCGGGCGCCTCCACGCTGATGCGCTCCACGCGGCGCCTGGACGCATCCTCGCTGAGCCGTAGCGTCTTCCCGATCTTCGTCGTTGGTCTCGCGTCGTCGATCACGCTCTCCGAGAGCGCGCTCGCCGTGCTCACCGCCTTGTGGCTCTGGCGCCTCCGCGATCCGGCCGTTCGTCAGGAGCAGCCCTGGTCTCTGGGGTTGCCGATCGCGTTGTTTTTCCTGGTGACCCTCGTGTCTGCCCTCGCGTCGGACGTCCCCGGGCGAAGCCTCATAGCCGCCAAGGGGCTGCTCACCGCGTTCGCGTTCTTCGTGACGGCCGACCTGCTCCGGAGCGTCGATCGGGTCGAGCGGTTCCTGACCCTGTTGGGGATCCTCGGCGCCATCCTTGGGATTCTTGGTCTCATTCAAGTCATGACGTGCCCGACGCCTGTACCGCAAGTATGGCCGCTCGGCTGGTTCTTTCATCGTTGCGACCGCGCCCGCGGGCCGTTCAGCATCTACATGACGCTCGGCGGGGTGTTGACCTTGATCCTTTTGGTAGGCTTGCCGCGGCTTCTGGCGGGAAGCCAGAGGGTACGCGGGCGGTGGGGATTGTGGCTCGTCACCTTGGCCGGGCTGGGTGTCACCTACGTGCGAGGCGCGTGGGTCGGCTTCCTCGCTGGCCTCGGCGTACTGCTGCTCACCCTACGCCGCGGACGCACCTTCATGATCATCGGCATCACGCTCATGCTGACCATTGCTCTTCTCGGTCCGGAGCGTCTGAGCTCCCGCGTCCGGAGCGTCGTTGATCCGAACGACGTCACGGTGCGAGAGCGGCTCTATATGTGGAAGAGCGGGCTCGCCATGTGGCGTGAGCACCCATGGCTCGGAGTGGGGCCGGGCGGGGTGGGGCGGTCGTACCGAAATTATGCGCTCCCGGAGGCGGTCAAAAAGAGCACCGGACACGTCCACAGCTCACCGCTGCAAATCCTCGTCGAGAGAGGCGTGGTGGGACTGACCGCGTGGCTCTCGATCTGGGCCGCCTTCTTCGTCTCTGCATCGCGGCTGCTCCGGCGCCTCGATGGACCAGCGCGCGAACGTGAGCGCACGATCGTGGTCGGTAGTCTTGCCGCCATCTCAGGTTTCCTGGTCACCGGTCTCACGGAGTGGAGCTTCGGTGATGCCGAAGTCGTGCTGATCGCCTGGACCCTGGCTGCGCTTCCCTTCGGCGTGGCGATCGGCCTTGGAGCCGTCCTCCGCTCCGGTGATGAGACCGGATAGTTGAGACCTGAGGATGAAGGAGCGGCGAAGACTTCGTTCATGAGCTCGCGGCCGTGGGTGGCTCGGAGCTACTTCTTGGCCCGTGCCTGCTCGTAGAGCGGCAGCACGCGCTGGGAGAACACTCCGAGATCCTTCATGCGCTCCTCGTTCGACGGGTGGGTCGAGAGGAGGGCCGGCGGTCCACCCCCACCCGAGATCTTGGCCATCTTCTGCCACAGGGTGATCGCCGCCCGCGGGTCGTAGCCCGCACGCGCTGCTAGCTCGACGCCCATGCGGTCGGCTTCGGTCTCATGGATGCGCGAGTACGGCAGAAGGAACGTGACCTGCCCGACCAGGCCGGCCAGGTCGGCTCCCGACTGCCCGATCCCGAGCACGGCTCCGACCGCGCTCGCGCCGACGCCGGTGGCGAGCTGTTGCGACGCACGCTCGCGCCCGTGCTCACGCAGCGCATGGGAGATCTCGTGCCCCATCACGGCCGCGATCTCGTCGTCTGTCGACTCGAGCTTCTCGAGGATGCCGGTGTAAAACGCGATCTTGCCGCCGGGCATGCACCACGCATTGATCTCTGGCGAGGTGAGAACGTTCACCTCCCATTTCCAACCAGGCGCGTCCTTCCGGAACACACCGGTCTGCGGGATGATGCGCCTGGCGATCGCGCGGACGCGCTCGACCCCGACGGTGCCCTTTTCCGTCGTCGTCGTGCACGCGGTGAGCATCACCACGGCCACCGCTGTCGTCCCGACGCGACCGGTCATCCGTTTCATCATAATCCCTCCCTCGGGCGTTGGGTGTCCATCGACGCCCCGGGCCGCCTGCCGCATTCTCTGCCGCGGCGCGAACGAGATCAAGCCGCCGGAAACTCTGGAGGGCGACAGGGCCTGCTCAAGGACCGGCACTCACTGATTTGACGCCGGCTCCGCGGCCGTTCGAGCGGGCGCGCGCAGAGCGACCACGAGCGCGACGCCGGCGAGGGCCAGCACGGCCGCGAACACGCAGCTGGCGCTGAAGGAGCCACTGAGGTCACGCACCCAACCGGTGGCGGTGGGGCCGACGATGGCGCCGACGAAGCTGATGCTGTTGCTGAGGCCGAACGCCGTGCCCAGCTCCGCCTCTCGGACCATGCGGCCCAGGAGCGCGTAGACCGCGCCCCAGATCGACCAGCAGAAGAAGGCGGCCAGGAACAGCACGACCGCCAGCCCCGGGATCGATCGCTGACCGATGACCGCGGCCATGGCGAGCATCGACAGCGCGACGCCGGTGAGCCCAGCCACGATGACGGTCTTCGAGCCGTAGCCCTGCTTGACGAGACAGTCGTGGGCCCACCCGCTCACGACCATCCCCAGCGAGGCCGCGATGCCCTGCAGCGCCGCGTAGCTGCCGGCGCGCCCGAGGTCGGCGACGCCCACCTCGTTGAAGAACAGCGGCGCCCAGGTCGCGAGGATGAACTGGTTGGCGATGGCGCAGAAGCTGATGAGCCCCAGCACCCAGAGCGGCCCGTTGGAGAAGAGACGTCGCAGGCGCTGTCCGACCGGCACCCGCGCCGCCGACGGCACCGGCGCAGGCACATACCGGGCGATGAGCAGCGCGGCCATGATGGGACCGAGCCCGAAGAGCATCATCACGGTCCGCCAGGGCAGGACCTCCACCAGCAGGCCGCCGATGACGAGGCCGAAGGTGAGGCCGAGCCCGGGCCCTGAGAACGACACGCCCTGGCCGAGGCCGATCCGGTCGGGCGGGGTGACGGTCGCGATGATGGCCCGGTCGTTCGAGAAGAGCGACCCCTGGAAGGCGCCCGTCAACGCCCGAG
>QHSV01000407.1 GCA_003221655.1 Candidatus Rokuibacteriota bacterium | reverse complement strand
ATTCGCCAGGTTACTTCGGCACCAGCCCCTTGAAGCGCGGCATGACTTCCTTCGCCAGCAGCTCGATCGAGTGGCGCCACGCCGTGGGATTCTCCGAATAGTCGAAGCAGAAAAGCAGCAGCGTGCCGAAGCCGCCGACCTCCTCGTAAATCTCGTGGAGCTTGTCGGCCACCGTGGCCGGCGAGCCCACCAGCCAGTTGTGCCGTGCGCAGTACTCTGGGGTGACGTCAGAGTCCGGCACGTCCGGCTTGTGCTTCAGGAATTCGGTGAACTGGAACGACGCGAGAAGCGGCAGGAAGTACTCCTGCATCATGCGGCCCATCATACCGCCGGCGGAGAGCCGCATCGCCTCCGCGTCGGTGTCGGCGATGAAGACTTCGCGGACCAGGCGCCACTCGGCGCGCTTCGGCGTGCGACCGGTTCGCGCGGCCCCCTGCTCCACGGCCTCCCAGTGGCTCCCGACGTAGGTGGGGTTCAGGTTCAGGCTCATCGGCCAGAAGCCGCGCTCGCCGGCGAGCTTCAGCGTGTCAGAGCCCTTGCTCACGCCGGCGACGCCGATCGGCGGATGCGGCTTCTGGAGCGGCTTGATGTGCGGCCGCAGCGTGTCGAGCATCGTGGCGGTCTTGGTGACGTGCCAGTACTTGCCCTTGTGGTCGAACTCCGGTTCGTCGCTCCAGAGACGCAGGATGATGTCGAGCGCCTCGCGCGTCATCTCCCGGTGCTGGCCCGCATTGCCGTCGACGTTGAACATGGCCCAGTCGCTCGGCAGCCCGCTCGCCGCCACGCCAAAGTTGAGCCGCCCCTGCGCCATGTGGTCGAGCATCGCCACCCGGTTGGCCAGCTCGGCGGGGTGATGGTACGGCATGAGAAATCCGCCGGGGCCGATGCGCATGCGGCTGGTCTGCATGAGCGCCTGGGCCACCAGCAGGTCCGGCGACGGGTGCGGCTCCCAGGGCGCGGTGTGATGCTCGCCGATCCACGCCTCGCTGAAGCCGAGCTCGTCCGCCCAGCGAAGCTGCTGGAGGTCCCACTGGTGGCCGTCGTACAGACTGCGCTCGGGTGGATGCGACGGCATCGTGAACAATCCGTAGTCCATGCGAGCCTCCTTGGCTGAGCAGCGACCCCCGGGTGCTGGATTCTACGCCGGGCCTACGAAACCGATATAGACGCCACAGGCGTGATCCGGCCCGACCAGGATCGCCTGCTCGCCGGTATTGCGGATGCCGCGCGCCGGCGGCTCCATGCCGTGACTCTCCATCCAGCGGACCGCGGCGTCCATACTGCTCGTGCGGTAGAGCACCTGAAAGGGACCGGGCCCGCGCCGAGCGAGCGCCTCGGCCGCGGGCCCGGGCTCGGCGGGCTGGGCCACCGTCAGGCCCGTCGGGCCCAGATCGAAGACCGCCATGTCCGCCTTGATGACCGCGCCGCGCTGGATCTTGGGCACCGACATGCCGAGCACCCGGCTATAGGACGCCGCCGCCACGGCGATGTCGGGCACCGCGATGTAGACCCGATCCAGACGCAGGGCGCCGTTGGGGTGATCGCCCGCCCGCGCCACCTGCCGGCGCCGCTCGTCCAGCGGCGTCAGGTGCTGTACGAAAAAGATCGGCAGGGGGCTGCGCGGACCGAGTCCCGCAGCCTTCCATCGAAGCTCCTGGCCGGCCGGGGTTCGCCGCGAGCCCTCGGTGGCGTCGCCCACGTCGACGCCGCGCCCTCGCATCGCCGCCACGTCGGCCGCCAGATCATCGCTCTGCACGGCGACGTAGCGGAAGCCGCCGCCACGAGCCAGGAACTGGCTGAGGCGGGCATCCGAGCCGCCGGGGATCAACGCGGCGGCCGAACGCCCATCCCGCAGGGCCAGGAGCTCGAGATAGTCTTCCTGGTGAAATGCGATCGCGTTGTGAGTCGCCCCGCCCGAGTGCGCCCCACCGGGATATACGTGGAATCCGATGCGCGTGTAGGCCTCGATACCCTCTTCGAGATTCGGGACGCAGATCATGACGTGGTCGATACGGGTCAGCACGCTGACGCCTCCAGCGGTGTATGCTACACCGCACTGTCGCTCGTGAGCCACTCGCGGGAGGGAAAGAATGGCGGACTCCATCCTGGTCGAGAAGACGCAAGGGGTCGCGATTGTCACGATGAATCGCCCCGAGCAGCTCAACGCCATGAACGCCCAGCTCGGCGCCGAGCTGCGCGAGGCGGTCAAGCGGATGAGCGCCGATGACGACGTCGGCTGTATCGTCATCACGGGCGCCGGGAATCGTGCTTTCTCCGCCGGTGGGGATATCCACGAGCAGCGTGAGGATGATCGCAGGTACACCCAGGCCGAGCTCGATGCTCGCAACGCCATCCGCGCTCGCGGTAGCTACGAGATCAGCGCTTGCCCGAAGCCCACGATCGGGATGATGAACGGCCTGGCGTACGGCGGCGCCGCGGTCCTGGCCTCGTCCCTGGACATGCGCATCGGGTGCGAGCACGCGAGCTTCCGCTTCCTGGCCGCCGCCTACGGCCGCATCAACAGCACCTGGACCCTGCCCAACCAGGTCGGGTGGCCCGTCGCCAAGGAGCTCCTCTTCTCCGCCCGGGTCGTCGAGGCCGGGGAAGCCCATCGCATCGGCCTGCTCAACCACCTTGTGCCCTGCGCCGAGCTGCGTGCGAGGCGGCCTTCCCCGAGTTCATCGCCCGCCGAGGACGGCCCCCGAGCAACGCCTGACCGGACGGCTCGCTGTCACTTCCTCGCTTACTTGCGCAACTTGGCGACCGCGTCGTTGTACGCCTTGTTGAGGTCCGTGTATGAGTCGGCGAAGCCGCGCTTGACGCTGTCCCAGGACTCCGCAGAGGCGCGGCCGAGCTCGTCGGCCTTTTTCGCAGTCTTGTCCCGCGTGGCCTTCAGCTCTTTGAGCTGCCGCTGCGCATCCGCTTTGACGGCGCCCGTGTCGCGCGAGACTTGAGCCTCCAGATCCTTGATCTTGACGTCGAGGTCGCTCATCAGCTTCTTCGCGTACGCGACCGCTTCGCTCTTCTTCTCCACGGTGTAGCCCTTGATCGCGTCCCCCGCTTCACCGACCTTTTGCGTCGCGTCCTTGCCCGAGGTCTGCCCGACGGCCGGCGCCGCGGGGGTCAGGAAGGCGCCCAGGGCGATGGCGAAGATCGCCAGAGTCACGCATCGATTCATGGTTGTCCTCCCTCTGTGTAGTTTCCTCCGGTGCCTTGGGTCACTTCTTGAGCTTGAGGTCCTCGTACGGCGACGAGTACGGGTGCAGGGCGATGAGGCCGAGGCCGGATTCTTCCACGCGCGGCCCGACGGCGTTCAGAAAGCCCAGCTCCCACAGGGGCGCGTGCATGACCCGCTCGTGAGCCAGGCGCTGGATCTGATGCAGGAGGGTCTCGCGGCGCTTGGGGTCGAGCTCGCGAGCCTGCTGAATGAAGAGGTCGTCGATGTCGGGATAGCCTCCCCACGCGTAGAGGCCGTCCTTGACGAAGTAGTTCTGGACCCGGGTCGCCGCGTTGCCGAGCCCGCCGGCGCCCGACTGCAAGATCCCGGTGATCTTCTTGTCCTTCCAGTTACCGAGGAAGGCCGCGCGCTCCATCGGCCGCAATTTGGTGCGGATACCCACCGCGGCCAGGTAGTTGGCGATGGCTTCGGCGACGCTCGAGTAGGACGCGTCGCACGCATACTCGCCGGCGTCGAAGC
>QHSV01000406.1 GCA_003221655.1 Candidatus Rokuibacteriota bacterium | reverse complement strand
CTCCGGCGACCTGGTGCACGCGGTCATGACGATCAATACGGATATAAGAAGAGCGATTCCCGCTCGTGCCGCCCTGCACATTCTGGTCTCCTCGGTCAAACACCCGTCTTGG
Organism: Candidatus Rokuibacteriota bacterium; assembly: GCA_003221655.1. Lineage (GTDB taxonomy): Bacteria > Methylomirabilota > Methylomirabilia > Rokubacteriales > CSP1-6 > AR31. The sequence goes on along the minus strand of QHSV01000406.1, from coordinate 1,578 downwards.
GAAGCACCGCCATCCTTAAGACCTGAAAAATAGGACCTGAAAAATTCACGCGCCGTATCGCGCGACGCTGGAGACTCGCGCAGGCGTTGCTTCCAGCTGGGTGGTGTAAATGCGCAGGGCGGGCACCGACCGGCGTACCGCCCGAGTGAACCAGCCGAGACGTGGCCAGAGTCGCCGCTTGCTCCACCCAGTGCGGGTCGCGGTCCACGAAGATCCGAAACCAGAGCTCGAGGTTGATGAGTGGCCAGACGACCTCGGGCGACATGACGTCCTCGCGCAGCCGGTCGGGGTGAAAGACCCCCCGATCGAGACACTGCGTAGATCGGAGGATGTCTCGCACCGTGCCGGCCAGCTCACCGTCGAACCATTCCCACATCGGAACGGGGAACGGCCGCTTGTCCCTGCGCTCGCGAATGCCCTCCGGGAGCAAGGGTCGGACGATCTCCTTCAGGAGCCGCTTGGGCTGCCGCCCGCTCACCTTCAGGGCCGGGGGGATTCGGCCGATCAACTCTACCACCCGATGGTCCAGGAGTGGGACACGGGACTCGAGCGACACGGCCATGCTCATACGGTCTTCCATGGCCAGGAACTGGGGCAGGTACACTCGCAGGTCGTGATAGAGGCACTTGTCGAGGATCTCGTCCGTGTTCGCCTCGTGCAGCACGCGCAGGTAGCCGCCGCGCGGGGAATAGCTTCCGAGCGTCTGAACAAACCTGGGATGCAGCATTGGATGCCGCACGGGCTCGGCGCCACAGTAGGAGACCCAGCGATCCTCGAGCGAGCGCGGAGGCGGCCGGAGCCGCCGGCCCAGCTGTCGCACGAGACCGACCGGACCCTGCCTTCGCAACACCGTCCGCATCCGCTGCATCGCCGACCGTCCGAAGGACGGTTGGCCGGAGAAATCGAACATGTCGGTCGAACCGAAGGCAACGTCAAAGTACTTGGGATACCCGACGAAGACCTCGTCCCCGCCGTGACCGGTCAGTGAGACCTTGACGTGACGCTTCGCGAGCCTGGACACCGCGAAATAGCCGAAGCCGCCCCAGGACGGGAGGGCAAAATCCATGTGGTAGATCAACGCGGGCAATAACCCGCCCAGATCGTGGGCGTGGCCGAGCTCTTCCACGTGGGTCGCCCCGATGTGCGCTGCGGCCGCCCTGGCGTACTCAGTCTCGTCGTAGTAGGGGTTCTCGCGGAACCCGATCGCGAACGTCGTGAGCGGGCGCACGTAGCGGGCCGCGAAACTGGCCACAGCGCTGGAGTCAAGTCCCCCGCTGAGGTGACTACCTATGGGAACATCGCTGCGGCTGTGGATCCGTACGGCGTCGTCCACGACCCAGGCCAGCTCGGCTAGGAGGTCAGCTTCCCGCTTCGGGTCCTCGTACCGATAGGCGATGTCCCAGTACCGTCTGACCACGAGTTGCCCGTCGCGCCACGTCAGCCAGTGCCCCGGCTCCAGTTGTGAGATGCCCGCGAACCCCGTCTTGGCGCCCAGCGGGCTTCCCGAGAACAGGTAGTCGACGAGCGCCTCGTTGTCGGCCCGTCGCAAGCTCGGGTCGCCTTCCAGGAGCGCTTTGA
>QHSV01000405.1 GCA_003221655.1 Candidatus Rokuibacteriota bacterium | reverse complement strand
AGCGTATGCGTGAGGGTCAGGTCGTGCTCTCGAACGTACTCGTAGTAGCGGCGGATGTGGTCCTTGAATGCCGGGCGATTCTGGGCGAAGTAGTCGCCGGCGGCGGCCATCGCCATCAGGCTGACGTTCAGGAAGTCCGGAGTGCGACCCATCATGCCGCAGGTCGCGCGGGCCCAGTGGGCCATCATGTCGCGACGACGCTCCAGGTCCTGCGTCGTCTGCGGGGTGATGAACGACAGGCCCACCCGCTCGCCACTGGTCGGGGAGCGATAGGTCATGGTCTCGCGCAAGATAGGGTCATGTTGCATCTCGTAGAGAGCGGCGAGGGAGTGGACGCCGTTACGCAACGCGGGATGGGCAGTCACGTCCTTGACCCGCTCGCCCCCTAACCAGACCTCTGCGGGCTGCTCCCTCAATCTCGTAATGTAATCGCGTCCGCCACGCGCTGGCATCGGCTGGACTCCCTTCTAAAGGATCATGTCATGTCCTCCTTTGGCTTGCCAGACTCAGGCAAGGGCTTGTAACTCCGCCTCCGGCTGCTCCAGCCAGAAGCGCATGGCAGAGCTTCGAGCTCTTCATCAGGAATTCTCGGAAGTCATGGGGATCTCGCCTGTCGCTGGAAACCCCGGCGTGATCGTCCTTCAGGGGACGAGGACGACCTTGCCGACGTTCTTGCGATCCTGGATGTACGCGTGGGCGGCTGGTGCATCGGCGAAGCTGAAGGCACGATCGACATGCGGGCGGACCTTGCCTTCGCCGTACCACGTGAGGATCTGATCGAGCCATCCCGCGAGCATCTCGAGCTGGTCCCACATATGGCCCAGGTTGACGCCTAGCACGCCCTTGTTGGTGCTCATCAGCGAGAGCGGATTTACCTGAAGCCACGGGATCGCGGCCAGGGTCCTGAGCGTGGTGAGAATCGAGCGCTCCCGTCCCGCGCTGAGTGCAGACAACCCGAAGCAGACCAGCCGTCCGGTCGGAGCGAGCAGGCGCAGACCCTTAGTCCAAGAATTACCTCCGATGGGGTCGAGGATCACGTGTACGCCACGGCCCCCGGTGAGCCTTCTGACCTCGGTCTCGTAATCCTTGGTGTGGTAGTCGATCGGCTGGTCGAGCCCCCGGGAGCGGACGAACTCATGCTTGCTCGCCGAGGCGGTGCCGTAGGTTTCGGCTCCCGCAATCCTGCAAAGATCGATTGCGGCGAGGCCGACACCACCCGCCGCTTGATGGATTAGAATCCGATCACCACGCTTGATGCCCGCCATGCCAAAGAGCATCTGGTATGCCGTCAGGTAGTTCACTGGAATCGCGGCAGCCGCCTGGGCCGTGAGTCCCGGCGGGCGGGCGACGGCGAGTGCCTCGGGTACGACGACCGTGTCGGAGTAGCCACCGAAGCGCGTCAGCGCAAGCACTGCTTCGCCGACCCGCGAGCCTGTCACCCCTGACCCGACGGCATCGATCGTTCCCGCGACCTCATACCCGACGACGCACGGAATCTTCGGCGCATCGGGATACAGCCCCTGACGCGCCATGACGTCGGCGAAGTTGATGCCGCTCGCCTCGACGCGGATCCGCACCTCTTTGGGTCCAGGGCTCGGGTCCGGCGCCTCGCGCACGGCGAGTGTTTCGGGTGGCCCGACCTTCGTAATCCATACCTGGCGCATGGGAACGTACCTACCGCTGGTTCCGGCACGCGCTCGACGACGCAATCGCTACCGGGACCCGGGGCCGCGCGGCCGGGTTTCCCCGATTGAGCCTCCCGTCTCGTTACTTCTTCGGCGCGACCATCAACACAGTGCAGGGGGCGTGCGCGCTCACATGTCGCGCAGTGTCGCCCAGCGCGATATCGAACAGCCCGCGTTTGCTGTGGCTTCCGATCACCAGCAGGTCAGCCTCCATTTCGGATGCGACCTCGACGATGACGTGTCGGGGACTGCCGAGGCGAAGGATCTTCGAGACGGGCACTCCCTGGCTCACGAGGGGTGCGACATACTGATCTAGCTTCTCGGCCATGAGGCGATCGGTCTCCTGGATCAACTGTTCCCGCAGGTTCGCCGCCATCTCGGCCGGAAGACCAGAGCTAGGGAGTCGCGCGGTCTCATGCTCGTAGACGCTGAGGACGTGAAGCTGCTTGGCGTGGCGGGCCAGGGCCGCCGCTATATCTCTCGCGGCGAGCGCGTGGACACTGTAGCGTTCCCACTGCTGAAGAGCGGTGGCCAACAGGATGTTCTTATACATGGTGTCCCTCCCGCGGGGTCATGCGCGCGTCTTAGACGGCTCCTTTAGCCCACGTTCGAACCCCCTGTCCAACGACGCCAATCGGTCTTGCCGGTAATTGGAAGCACCGACATCCAGATTAGTCAACCCTGAGTTATTTTTCCGTTTCCGGTCAAGCCTCGTCGAGAACTTCGGGTTCCTCGCCGACCGTAAGCTGGGCGAGCGCGATCGCATTCTGGCCGCCCTGCCATCGTGCGCAGCGGACCTACGTCCATACGGCACTCGGCCGATCCAAAGTCCGAGCTCTCACCTGCCGGAAAGCCAGGCGATTAGCGGCAGGCGGAGAGCGCCTCACTCGCGTT
>QHSV01000404.1 GCA_003221655.1 Candidatus Rokuibacteriota bacterium | reverse complement strand
GCCGCGCGCAAGCACGACCACTATCGGAGGCTCGCGCGGGCGGGACCGCCGCCGGTTCGCGGCGTCGTCGCCTTCGTCGACGAGCTCGCCGCCCGGCGCGTGCCCCGCGCCGTCGCGACCTCGGCCTCGCGTCACGACGCGGACCGGCTGCTGGGCCGGACCGGCCTGCGTGATCGATTCGAGGTGGTCGTCACCGCCGAAGACGTGCGCCGGGGCAAGCCCGATCCCGAGGTCTATCTGCTCGCGGCGCGCGGCCTCGGGCTCCCACCCGCGTCCTGCCTCGTGTTCGAGGACGCCGTCGTGGGCGTGCAGGCAGCCCGCAGCGCCGGGATGCGGGTCATCGGCGTGAGCACGGCCCACAGTGAGACCGAGCTCCGGGCGGCCGGAGCCGAGCGCGCCGTCGAGCACTTCGAGGGGGTCACATGGCCAGCGTGAGCAGGCCCGAGTTCTGGACCGATCTCTACGCGCGCGGGGGTGACGGGTGGGACCTGCGCCAGCCCGCCCCGGCGCTCGTCGAGTTCGTCGAGTGCACACCGCCGGCGCCAGGCCGTATCGCGGTGCCGGGCTGCGGGCGCGGCCACGACGTGCGGTATCTCGCTCGACACGGCCACGCGGCGGTCGGCTTCGATTTCTCGCCCGCCGCGATCGCCGAGGCGCGCGTGCTGGCGGATGCCGACGGCGTTCCCGCCGAGTTCGTCGAACGCGACATCTTCATGCTCGGCCGCGACCATGAGCGCGCGTTCGACGGCGTCTGGGAGTACACGTGCTTCTGTGCCATCGATCCCACGCGCCGCGGCGAGTACGTCCGGGCCATGGGCACGATTCTCAAGCCAGGCGGCTGGCTCCTCGCCTGCTTCTTCCCCATGCGTCGCCGCGCCGCCGGCCCGCCGTTTCCCGTCTCCGAGCGCGAGGTGCGGCGGCTCTTCGCGCGGGGATTTCGATTCGAGCGCGCCTATCGGCCACGGTCCGTGCGGCTCCGGCAGGGCCAGGAGTGGACCGTCCTCTTCCGCAAGACCAACGCGCCCGCGTGAGCGGCGGACGGGCCGGCGTATGCTAACGTACGGCCGACGCTGGCAGGAACGCGATGCCTGACAAAGAGCCATCCCGACAAGCGCAGGAGCTGGCCTCGCAAGTCGAGCGGGACGGCGGCCGGGTCCTGGCGCTCTACCAGGAGCCCGTTGGCCAGCACTGGCAGATCTTCTGCCTCCTGCCCCGCGCCCGGTGCGAGGCGAGCCCGTACCAGCGCGACCTCTCGCCGACCCATGTCAAGCGCCTCACCGAGTCGATCAAGCGGCTCGACCGCTTCGTCGATCCGATCGTCGTGATCTCGCCCCGGCCGGGGATCTACTGGACGCCGAACGGCAACCATCGGCGCACCGTCCTCGACAAGCTCAAAGCGGACTTCATCCCGGCCATCCTCGTTGTCGAGCCCGAGATGGTGTTCGAGGTTCTCCCTCTCAACGTCGAGAAGGCGCACAACCTCAAGGAGAAATCGCTCGAGGTCATCCGCATGTACCGCGCGCTCGCCAAGGAGGAGCCGGAGACCACCGAGGAGAGTTGGACGTTCCAGTTCGAGTCCGCGCACTTCATCACGCTCGGCCTTCTCTACGAGGAGAACAAGCGGTTCGCCGGCGGGGCGTTCGCACCGATCCTCCGGCGGGTCGACAAGTTCCTGAAGCATGCGCTCCCGAAGGACCTCGAGACGCGGAGGGAGCGCGCCGACCTGGTCCGGGAGGCCGACGCGGCGCTCGGCGCCGTCGTCACGAAGATCAAGAAGCGCGGGATCAACCACCCTTACGTGAAGAACTACCTCCTCGCGCGAACCACGCCGCTCACGCGGGCGCGCAAGACGCTTCCGTCGTTCGAGCAGACCTTCAAGAAGCTCCGCCTGAACCTCGAAGAGTTCGACGTGGGCAAGGTCCGCTACGACGACATCCAGCGTTCCTCGATCATGGGCGCCCCCGCGGGAGAATAACCGTGCCGGGGCCGCTCGCCGATCGCGTCGCCGTCGTCACCGGCGGTACCGGGGCGCTGGGGCAGGCGGTGACGCTGCGGTTCCTCTCCGACGGCGCGGCCGTCGCCGTGCCGTACGCCGTTCGGGCGGAGCGCGATCGGCTCTACCAGCGGGTCGCCGCCGCCGACCGCGACCGGCTCGTCATGGAGCCCGTGGACGTGACCGACCTCGAGGCGATGACCCCTTTCGCGGCCAGCGTCGTCGCCGCCCGCCGGAAGATCGACATCCTCGTGGCCGGGGTCGGCGGCTTCGCCGGCGGATCACTCCTCGAGACGGACGTCGACACCTGGAAGCGCATGCTCGACCTGAACCTGACAAGCGCGTTCAGCGTGGCGAAAGCGGTGATCCCCCGCATGGTCGAAGCCCGGTACGGCCGCGTCGTCATCATCGCGTCGCGCGCGGTGCTACCCCCCGCGGGGGGCTTCATCGCCTACACCGTCGCCAAAGCCGGAGTGATCGCCTTCGCTCAGGCGCTCGCCCAGGAGACGCGCGAGCACGGGGTGACGGTGAACGCCGTGCTGCCGAGCACCATGGACACGCCGGCGAATCGGGCGGCGATGCTGGATAGCGACCGCAAGGGTTGGGTCCCCGTGGAGGCGGTCGCCGACGCGATCGCGGTGCTCGTGCGCGAGGCGTCTGCGCACATCACCGGCACGCTTCTCGCAATCTGAGGCGAGCCCCGCACGGGCCCTCCGGAAACCCGACGGCCTGGCCCTGCTCCACCGTCCGCCTGTAAACG
>QHSV01000403.1 GCA_003221655.1 Candidatus Rokuibacteriota bacterium | reverse complement strand
AAAGCGGTCGACGATCGGCTCGGGCTGACGTGGCAACTGGCCAGCGCGATCCGCGACCGTCGCCAAGCCGGCAAGGTGGCGCACCCGCTCCGGGATCTGCTGCGGCAGCGCGTCTTCGGGCTGGCCTGTGGCTACGCCGATTGCAACGACGCCGCGCGGCTGGTCGACGACCCGATCCACAAACTGCTGCTCGATCGCGATCCGCTCGAGGGCGCGGCCTTGGGGTCGCAACCGACGCTGTCGCGGTTCGAGAACGCCGTGGGCCGGGCCGACCTCTATCGGCTCGGGACCGCGCTGGCCGACGCCGTGCTGAGCGCCCACCGCGAGCGCCTCGGCGCGGGCGTGCGGCTCATCACGATCGATCTCGATGCGACCGACGACCCGACCCATGGGCAGCAGGAGTTCGCCCTCTTCAACGGCTATTACGACACGTGGTGCTATCTGCCCCTCATTGCCACGGTGACGTTCAACACCGAGCCGATCCAACACGTCGTGGCCGCGCTGCTGCGGCCGGGGACGGGAGCGGCGACCCGAGGCGTCCGCGCGCTCTTGCGCCGGCTGTTCACCAAGCTCCGCGCGCTCTTTCCGCGCGCGCGGCTGCGCGTCCGGGCCGATGCGGGCTTCGCCGACGCCACGCTGCTGGCCTTCCTCGACGCCGCCGAGGTGGAGTACGTGTTGGGGCTGGCCGGCAACCGGCGGCTGGACAAGCGGGTGCGGCGGCTGCTCGGTCGGGCACGGATGCAGGCCCGGACCACCGGGGCGACGGCAACGCGGTATGGCGAGACGCGGTATGCCGCCCGGCGCTGGGACCGCAAGCGGCGCATTATCATGAAGGCCGAGGTGCTCTGCTATCCCGGCCGCTCGCGCAAGGACAACCCGCGGTTTCTGGTGACAAACCTGCCGCATCGGCCGGCCACGGTCTACACCCGCCTGTACTGCGGCCGTGGCGACATGGAGAACCGGCTGAAAGAACTGCAGCAGGGGCTGGCCATGGACCGGACCAGTTGCTCGCGATTCGCCGCCAACCAACTCCGCCTGCTGTTCTCCGTCGCGGCCTACGGCCTGTTCCAGGCGCTGCAGAGCTTGGCGCGCGCCACCGCCGTCGGGTCCGCTCAGGTCTGGACGCTGCGCGAGCGGCTGGTGAAGATTGCCGTCTGGGTCGAGCGCTCGGCGCGACGCATCGTACTGCACATGCCGCAAGCCTTCCCGTGGCGCGATACCTGGCGCGACCTCGCCCAGGCACTGACCGCCACCTGATCCAGGGCTCGATGACGACCGTGCTCGCCCAAGGCCGTCGCATTTCTCCCACGCGCACGACCAACTCACGCGCTCAATCCTCCGGGCCGGTCGCCGGGGTCGCGCTCACGGTCACGCCCCCTCGCGCCATCGTTTCGGCTCCTGAACTTTCAACCCGGCGCTCGCTGGAGCCGTCTCGGCCTCTGGTGGGTGCGTTCACGAATAGTCCGGGCTAGGTGCTCGTGGCTCCTCCGGGGTGCCCCACAACCGTTCCCACGCCTCGCGGCTTTCGTAGATCCACACGGCAGCATAAGCGTTACGTCGCGCGCCCTTCACGCCCTTCACGAAATGATGGGCGATGAGGCCAGGCAAGTCGAAGAGGCCGCGTGCCTCGGCGTCCCGAAGCGCCTGCTCGAACTGAGCTGGGTTGCTACCCGGCTTCAGATCATATTCGTGGACGCTGATGATCCGAGCCATTCATCCTCCTGAGCTGCTGTGAGCAAGGAGAGCATCATCGCAGAGGCGCTTCCGCTCGTCTCAGCGCCTCCCACACCGCCCTCTGCATCGCCGGCCGCATGTCAGGAGTCGCGGTCAAGGATGGGCGCGTTCATCGCCTTCGCCGCCCGGGTCGGATCGAAGTACTCGCGCAGGAACGCGATCTTGCCCTCAACTGCACGCAGGAACACGACGTACTCCTGACGGTAGGACCGCCCGGTTGCCTTGATCCGGCCCTCGCCCTTGACCTCCGCGACGGCCGCCTCCGGGTCGGCGAAGGCCTGGACCCTCACATCGAAAAAGCGGAAGTTCTCGACGGCTCCCACGAACCAAGCCGCGAACTGCACGACCTCCGCGCGTCCCGACACGCGCGCCGGATGCCCGAGGGCCGGCGCGAACGGCAGTTCCCACACGACATCATCGGCGAGCATCGTCTGCCAGCGCGCGTTGTCGGCGACGAGCGTCTCGATGTGTCGATGCAACAGGTCTTCGGCGACGGTCATGCTGCCCCCCTTGACGCATCCTGACGCACCACTCCCCACGCCGCGCGCTGCGTCGCACGCCACGGCGTGCGCTCCCACCCCAAGCGACCGGGATGGAGCACTCGTCCGCCAGTGCAACCGCCGTGGGTCGTCCGCGAGGACGGACCGCCGTGAACCACAGCGGCAAGGCGTCGACTTCTCTAGAAGGGCCACGGTCACGGAAGCAGAGCCGAGATTTAGTAGCGATAGGTCCACGCTCCGCGTCTATATGACGTAGGTCGGAGCGGCGCCGTTAGCCCTGTGGCGCTTCGCGCGAGCCTCATGGCAACACACGCTCCTTCGTCACCGGATCTAGCCTCCCGCACATCCCCAAATATTCAGCTTCCGCACGTGCGCTTGCCGGAAGCGTGGCCGCCTGACCCTCGCGCATCGCCTGCTGGGCCGCGCGAATGTTTTGGATCTGGCTGGCGGTCAAAGGCTCACCTGGACATCCCACTGCCGGGATCGCGCACCCGGGCAAACACACGCCGAGCGTGAACAGAGCGACCGCCCACGGCATGAGGTTTCGCCGCATGATCTGTTGCCTCTTCGTCGGTCATACTCGCTTCACGCTGATGCGCTCGTGCGCTCCCCAGGTTCGCTCCTCGACAGTGTCGGGGTGATTGATCCGCCGGACACGAGCATGAACGGTCTTCCCACCTGGCGACGTATAGGGCTGTACGGTGACTTCCCACTCGCCGCTCTCGTCTGAGAGCTGGTCGCCGACCTGGAGCTGCATCGGCAACACGCGGGTCGCGCCGGACGACACCGGTGCTCGCGGGGTCGGGAGGGGCAGTTGCCCGTTGGCCTTTCGGTTACGCTTCGTATCGGGCCGTGGCTTAGCCATCCGCCCGCCTCAGCGCG
>QHSV01000167.1 GCA_003221655.1 Candidatus Rokuibacteriota bacterium | reverse complement strand
TGATGAAGGTCTCCGATCCGATCATCTTCGGCTATGCCGTGAGGACGTTCTTCCGGGACATCTTCGACAAGCATGCGGCGGCCTTCAAAGAGATCGGCGTCGATCCGAACAACGGCGTGGGGGAGCTGTACGCGGCGATCAAGCGCCTGTCGCAGGCCAAGCAGGCGCAGATCGAAGCGGACATCCAGGCGTGCTACGCCAAGCGGCCCCCCCTGGCGATGGTCAACTCCGACAAGGGGATCACCAACCTTCACGTGCCGAGCGACGTGATCATCGACGCCTCGATCCCCCCGATGATCCGCGACTCCGGGCAGATGTGGGGACCGGACGGCAAGCTCCACGAAGCGAAGGCGGTCATCCCCGACCACAGCTACGCTCCGCTCTATCACGAGGCCATCGAGCACTGTAAGCAGCACGGCGCGTTCGACCCGGCGACCATGGGCACCGTTCCGAACGTCGGATTGATGGCCCAGCAGGCCGAAGAGTACGGGTCCCACGACAAGACCTTCCAGATTCCGGCGGCGGGTACGGTGCGCATCGTCGACGAGCGGGGCACGAAGCTGATCGAGCACTCCGTGGAAGCAGGCGATATCTGGCGTGCCTGTCAGGTGAAGGATGCGCCGATCCGGGATTGGGTGAAGCTCGCTGTCACGCGGGCGAGGATCACCGGCGCGCCCGCGGTCTTCTGGCTCGACAAGAACCGGGCGCACGACGCACAGCTCATCGACAAGGTGACCCGGTACCTTCAGGACCACGACACCAGCGGACTCGATATCCGGATCATGTCCGTCGCCGAAGCCGCGCGCTTCTCGCTGGAGAGGATGCGGGCCGGCAAGGACACGATCTCGGTGACCGGCAACGTCCTGCGCGACTACAACACGGACCTGTTCCCGATCCTCGAGCTCGGCACCAGCGCGAAGATGCTCTCCATCGTGCCGCTCATGGCCGGCGGCGCCCTCTTCGAGACCGGCGCTGGCGGTTCGGCCCCCAAGCATGTCGAGCAGTTCCTGGAAGAGGGACATCTCCGGTGGGATTCCCTCGGCGAGTTCCTCGCTCTTGCGGAGTCGTTCGATCACATGGCCCGCGCTTCCAACAACGCCAAGGCGAAGGTGTTCGCCGAAACGCTCCACAGGGCCAACACCAAGTTCCTGGACCGCGACAAGTCGCCGTCCCGCAAGGTGGGCGAGCTGGACACGCGCGGAAGCCACTTCTACCTTGCCATGTACTGGGCGGAGGCGCTGGCGGCACAGACCCAGGACGCGGAGCTTCAAGCGCGCTTCGCCAAAGTGGCGAGGGAGCTCGTGGTGAACGAGGCCAAGATCCTCGCCGAGCTGAAGGCCGCGCAGGGAAGACCGGTCGAGATCGGCGGTTACTTCCGGCCCAATCCAGAACTGGCGTCAAAGGCGATGCGCCCCAGCCCGACGCTCAATGCCATCGTGGACGCCATCCCCTGACCATGGGCGTCACGACCGCTCCCGACGGCAGCAAAGACGTCACGACGCCGCTCAGCGACGCCGACGTCGAGTCACTGAAGACCGGTGATCGCGTGCGGATCACCGGGGTGCTCTACACGGCGCGTGACGCGGCGCACGGGCGCCTCTTTCCGCTGATCGAGCGGGGTGAGCCGCTGCCGATCGACATCCGCGGCCAGGTCATCTACTACACGGGCCCCTCGCCGGCGCGCCCGGGCGATATCGTCGGGTCGATTGGCCCCACCACGGGCGGGCGGATGGACAAGTTCACGCCGGCGCTGCTCAAGCTCGGGCTCAAGGGCACGATGGGCAAGGGGGCGCGCTCGCAGGCGGTGAAAGACGCCTTCAGACAGTACAAGGGCGTGTACTTCGGTGCAATCGGCGGCGCCGGCGCAGTGCTCTCACGCTTCGTCAAAAAGGTGGCCGTCGTCGCCTACGAGGATCTCGGCACGGAGGCCATCCGCCGTCTCGAGGTGGAGGACTTCCCGGCGATCGTCGTGAACGACTGTCACGGTGGCGATCTCTACGAGGAGGGAATGGCTCGATATGCCCGGTGACGACGGCTACCAGCACGACCTGCTCGTGATCGGCGGTGGCGGAGCGGGTCTCCGCGCCGCGATCGCCGCGGCCGAGGAATCGAACCGGCTGTCCATCGCGGTGCTCTCGAAGGTCTATCCCATGCGCAGCCACACCGTGTCGGCCGAGGGTGGCACCGCGGCCGTCATGCGAGAGAACGACAGCCTCGACACGCACGCGAAGGACACGATTTTCGGGAGCGACTTCCTCGCCGACCAGGACGTGGTGGAGGTGTTCGTCAAGGAGGCCCCGGGCGAGGTGATCCGGCTCGAGCATTGGGGCTGCCCGTGGAGCCGGGACCCTGACGGGCGCGTGAGCGTCCGCCCCTTCGGCGGCATGACCGTGAACCGAACGCTCTACGCCGCCGACAAGACCGGCTTCCACATGCTCCATGCCCTCTTCCAGACCTCGCTCAAGTACGAGAGGATCACGCGCTACGACGAGTGGTTCGCGACCTCGTTGCTGCTTGAAGACGGCAAGGTCTGTGGTGTGACGGCCCTGAACCTCCACGACGGTCAGATGCGCCCGATCGTCGCCAAAGCGGTGATCATGTGCACCGGTGGCGCCGGGCGGATCTTCCCGTTCACAACCAACGCCGCCATCAAAACCGGGGACGGCATGGCGCTCGCCTACCGCGCCGGGGTTGCGCTGAAGGACATGGAGTTCGTCCAGTACCACCCGACGGGGCTGCCTGGAACTGGCATCCTCATCACGGAGGCTGCCCGCGGCGAGGGTGGGCATCTCAAAAACAAGGACGGCTACCGATACCTCCAGGATTACGGGCTCGGTCCGCCGACAGACACGCCGGTGCATCGCAAGATGGAACTGGGGCCGCGAGATATCCTTTCGCGCTGCCACATCCAGGAGCATCAGAAGGGGCGGACGTTCGACGGGCCCGACGGCCACTACGTCCACCTGGACCTCAGGCACCTCGGGGAGAAGCTGATCGACAAGAATCTCCCCTTCGTCCGGGAGTTGGCGCGGAACTACGTCGGCATCGATCCGGTCCATGAGCCGATTCCCGTCCGGCCGGTGGTGCACTACATGATGGGCGGAATCTCCACCGACATCACCGGGAAGACTTCGCTCGATGGCCTCTACGCCGCGGGGGAGGCAGCGTGCGTCTCCATCAACGGTGCCAACCGTCTGGGCTCGAACTCGCTCACGGAGCTGCTCGTCTTCGGCGCCCGCGCCGGCCGGGCTGCGGCGCGGCATGCGCTGGAGCGGCCAACGCTCCGGTCAAACCCGCTCGCGCAGCTCGCCAGCGACGAACGCAGGCGCCTGGATCAGCGTTTTCTCCGAGCAGACGGGAGGGAGAAGATCGCCGACATCCGGGAGGAGATGCAGAAGGCCATGGAGAGCGGCTGCGGCATCTACCGGGATCGGGCGACGATGGAAGGGACCTGCCAAACCCTCCGCAAGCTCCGTGAGCGCTTTGCCCACATCAGCCTCGCGGATAAGGACGCGATCTTCAACACCGAACTGATCGCGGCGCTGGAACTCGAGTGCACGCTGGACGTCGCCGAGACGGTGGCGCGCTCGGCGCTCGCGCGCGAGGAGTCCAGGGGGTCTCACACCCGCACCGACTTCCCGAAGCGCGACGACGCGCGGTTCCTCAAGCACTCGCTCGCCTACCGGACGCCGGACGGCCCGCGCATCGAGTACCTGCCGGCGACGATCACCCGCTGGCCTCCCGAGGAGCGCAAGTATTAGGAATCCGTTCCTCGCGACGGTGACCGCGCGAGGACCGTCGAACAAGACGCTCGAGTGGCTGGAGGTTGAGTGAGAGGAGCAGCGATGACCGAGGAGACGATGACCCTAGAGGTGACCCGTTACCGCCCCGGCCACGACCGCGAGCCGCGGACCGAGTCCTTCACGGTCCCGTATCGCAAGGACTGGGTGGTCCTCGATGCTCTGAACCACATCAAGGACCGGATCGACGGTACGCTGTCGTACCGGTGGTCGTGCCGCATGGGGGTGTGCGGGAGCTGCGGCATGATGGTGAACGGTGTCCCCAAGCTCACCTGCGCGGCCTTCCTTCGGGACTATCGCCCGGGCCCGATCCGGGTGGGGCCATTGGCTAACTTCCCGGTCATCCGGGACCTCGTCATCGCCCTCGACGATTTCATGGAGAAGCTCCGCCGCGTCAAGCCCTGGATCATCCGCGCAGTCGAGAAGCCGGTTGCGGACGGCGAATACCTTCAAACGCCCGCTCAGCTCGACGCCTACAAGCAGTTCAGCATGTGCATCAACTGCATGCTGTGCTACGCGGCCTGCCCCGTGTACGGTCTGGAGCCGGCGTTCGTCGGGCCGGCCGCGATCGCCCTGGCTTACCGCTACAACCTCGATTCCCGGGACGAAGGCTATCGCCTGCGTGAGCCGGTGCTCTCCGAGGCCGTTGGCGTCTGGGAGTGCACCTTCGTCGGGGAGTGCTCGGTAGTCTGTCCGAAGGGGGTTGACCCGGCGGCCGCCATCCAGCGCTCGAAGCTGGCGGGCGCCACGGATTGGCTCCTGTCGATGATCATGCCGTGGGGGGGTCGGCGATGACGGTGCCGCGGGTCGAGCGCCCGGGACTCTACTACCCGAAGCTGCCCGCCACCTGGTGGCTCCGGAACGCCAACTATTTCCGGTTCATGCTGCGCGAGCTGTCGAGCGTGTTCATTGCGCTCTTCCTGGTGGTTTTCCTGATCCAGCTCCACAGGCTTCCCCAGGGACCGGGGGCCTACGCCGCCTATCTGGAAACCCTCCGGGCTCCGGGATGGATCATCTTCCACGTCCTGGCGCTCGCGTTCGCGCTCTATCACAGCGTGACCTGGTTCAACCTGACGGGCGTCGTCCAGGTCGTGCACCTGGGGGAGCGTCAGGTGCCGCCGCGGTTGGTCGTCGGAGCGAGCTTCGCCCTCTGGGCGGTCGTGTCAGTCGTCCTGCTCTGGTTCCTGCTCCGAGGCTGAGCTGTGTTGACGCGAAAGACCAGCGAACCATTCTGGTGGCTGCTGTTCGCGGCGGGCGGGATGGTGGCCGCTCTCCTCGTGCCCGTCCATCTGCTCGTCCAGGGCCTAGCTGTCCCACTCGGGTGGACCTCGATCAGCCACGCGCGGATGCTGGCGCTCGCCGCGCAGCCGCTGGTCAAGCTCTACCTGTTCGCGCTGATCGCGCTCCCGCTCTACCACTGGGCCCATCGCTTCCGGTTCATCCTGGAGGACCTCGGGCTGCGCGGTCTCAGAACGCCGATCGCGCTGCTGTCCTACGGGGCCGCGGTGCTCGGGACCGTGGCCACCCTGTGGGTGCTGTGGCGGATCTGACGCGGCACAGCGCCGCGCGCCGACGGCGCTCGTCCGTATGAAGATTCACGAGTACCAGGCCAAGGCCCTCCTGCGCGAGTTCGGCGTGCCCGTCCCCAACGGCGACGTCGCCACGACGCCGGCAGAGGCGAAGGCGGTGGCCACGCGGCTCGGCGGCCGGGTCGTCGTGAAGGCGCAAGTGCACGCCGGCGGCCGCGGCAAGGCGGGCGGCATCAAGCTGGCGGCCGACCCGGAGGCGGCCGAGCGCGCGGCGCGGCAGATCCTCGACATGAGGCTCAAGACCCCCCAGACGCCGCCGGAGGGCATCCAGGTGCGGTCGGTGCTCGTCGAGGAAGCTTCGGCCGTCGAGCGAGAGCTCTACCTCTCGATCACCCTCGATCGCGCGCGTGCGACCCACGTCATCATGGCCTCCGAAGCGGGCGGCATGGACATCGAGGAGATCGCGGCGCGCTCGCCCGAGAAGATCATTCGGGAGTGGGCGCACCCCGCGCTCGGCGTCCAGGACTACCAGGCGCGCCATCTCGCGTATGGCCTGGGGCTCGCGGGCGAGCAGTCCAAGCAGGCGGTGGGCCTGATCCGGAGTCTCTGCGCCCTCTACCTTGCCCGTGACGGCTCGCTGGCCGAGATCAACCCCCTGGTCGTCACGAAGGACGGCCGGGTGCTGGCGCTCGACGCGAAGCTGAACTTCGACGACAACGCTCTCTGGCGCCACAAGGGCATCGCCGCCCTCCGGGACGTCAACGAGGAGGATCCGCTCGACGTCGAGGCGTCGAAGTACAACCTGAACTACATCAAGCTCGACGGCCACGTGGGCTGCATGGTCAACGGAGCCGGCCTTGCCATGGCGACGATGGACATCGTGAAGCTGGCCGGCGGGGAGCCCGCGAACTTCCTCGACGTCGGCGGCGGGGCGTCGCCCGAGCAGATCGAGAACGCGTTCAGGATCCTGTCGTCCGATCCGAGGGTGAGAGCCGTGTTCATCAACGTCTTCGGCGGCATCCTGCGCTGCGACCGCCTGGCCGCGGGCGTCATCGCCGCCATTCGGGAGCTCGGCCTGCGGCTCCCGGTCGTGGTCCGGATGGAGGGGACCAACGTGGAGCTGGGCCGGCAGATGCTGGCCGAGTCGGGCCTGCCGCTGACGAACGCCGACGACATGGGCGATGGGGCGACGAAGGCGGTGGCCCTCGCACGGGGCTAGCCGGTGGCTGCCGCTCCTTCTGCTGACGGCCGGCGTCGCCGCCGGCGTCGGCTGCTGGAGATCGGCCGACGAGCGGGCCTACGAGGACGTGGTCGCGACGATGTCGATGGTGAAGGCGAAGGCGTTCTTCGAGAAGTACCCGCGGAGCGCGTACCGAGACCGGCTCGCCGACAACATGATCGCCTGGTGCCGACGCGAGGACACCGCGGCGTGCTATGAGATCATCGTGCAGACGCTGCCGAAAGACCATCACCGCTATCAGGAAGTGGTCGCCGTCTACGAGCAGCGACTCGCGGACCGGCGGCGGAGTCGCCCGCCGACACCCGAGGGAAAGCGAGAGGGCGGTCGGTAAGTGAGCATCCTCGTCGATCGGTCCACACGCGTGGTCGTGCAGGGCATCACCGGTCGTGAAGGAGCGTTCCACGCCGCGCGGTGCAAGGAGTACGGGACCGTTGTCGTCGGCGGAGTGACGCCGGGCAAGGGCGGAACGACGCACGACGGCTTCCCGGTCTGGAATACGGTCGCCGAGGCGGTGGCGAGCGAACGGGCGAACTGCGCGCTGATCTTCGTCCCGCCGCCGGCGGCCGCTGACGCGATCATGGAAGCCGCCGCGGCGGCGATCTCCCTCATCGTCTGCATCACCGAGGGGATCCCGATCGGCGATATGGTCAGGGCCAGGCACTATCTCGCCGGGACCCCGAGCCGGCTGATCGGGCCGAACTGCCCCGGTGTCATCACGCCGGGCCAGGCCAAGATCGGCATCATGCCCGCCCACATCCACCGGCCGGGGCCGGTCGGCGTCGTCTCGCGCAGCGGCACCCTGACCTACGAGGTCGTGGGCCAGCTCACGGGGCGCGGCATCGGGCAATCGACGTGCGTCGGGATCGGCGGCGACCCCGTCTACGGCACCAGCTTCGTCGACGTGCTGCGGCTCTTCAACGACGATCCCGACACTCGGGCCATCATGATGATCGGCGAGATCGGCGGCACTGCCGAAGAGGATGCCGCGGCGTTCGTCAAGTCGCAGGTGAAAAAGCCGGTGGTCGCGTTCATCTGCGGCCAGACGGCGCCGCCCGGCCGGCGGATGGGTCATGCCGGCGCGATCATCGCGGGGGGCAAGGGGACGGCGGCGGAGAAGATGAAAGCGCTCGAGGATGCCGGGGCCACGCTCGTCAAGAGCCCGGCCGACATGGGGGCCACGATGGCGAAGGTGATCGGACGATGACGATTCAGCGGACGCTCGCCATCGTCAAGCCCGACGCCGTGGCCAAGGGAGTCGCCGGGGAGATCATCACACGCATCGAGCGCGCCAGCTTCACGATCCTCGCGGCGAAACTCGTCCACATGTCGCTCGCCGAGGCGCGCGGCTTCTACATCGTCCACCGGGAGCGGCCCTTCTATGACAGCCTCTGCGCGTTCATGACTCAGGGCCCGTGCATGCCCATGGTCCTCGAGGGAGAGAGTGCGATTCAACGTTGGCGTGATCTCATGGGAGCTACGGATCCGGCGAAGGCCGCGTCGGGGACGATCCGCAAGGACTTCGCCACATCGATCGAAGCGAACGCGGTGCACGGTTCCGACTCTCCGGAGTCGGCATCGTTCGAGATCCCGTACTTCTTCTCGAGCTTCGAGCTCTGCCCCCGGTAGATCCCGACACGTTCGCCGCGCCGCTCGGCGTCCGGGAGCGCTGGTCGTCGCTCGCGGCCGTTGTCCTCGGCGTCCTCGGCACGACCATTCTCGGGGTTGTGCTCACCGCGCGCAGCGGCGATCTGCACTGGCTGTTCCTGGGGCTACCCCTCGCGGTCGTGCTTCTTGTCGTCGGGCGGTTCGCGCCGATCGGCTACCGTCTGGCCGGCGACGGTGTGCACATCGAGCGCAAGGCGGGTGCCAAGGTCATCGCGTATCGGGCAATCCACGGGGTCGATCGGGAAGCGCGCCCGGTCAGCGGCCTCACCGTCACGGGGTCCAGGGGTGTGTTCGGCCGGTTCGGCCGCTTCTGGAACCGGCATCTCGGCTTTTATCGTCTCTACGTTGCGAACGGCGACGACGTGGTATGGCTGGCGACCGACGACGGCTGGGTCGGTCTGTCGCCCGACCGGCCGGCCGAGTTCGTCGAGCGGCTCCAGGGCCGCCTCGTTATACTCGACCGGGCCAGAAACGCCGGATGACGCGTGTCGGCCCGGCCTCCGGAGGGAAGCGCATGGCCTTCGCAACGTTGAAGTACGAGCTCACCGACGGGATCGCCGTCGTCACCATCAACCGTCCCGAGAAGAACAACGCGATCTCGATGGAGATGCGCGCCGACTTCCGTGCCCTGGCCGACGAGCTGTACGCGAACGAGGCGGTTCGGGTGGTGGTGTTCACGGGCACGGGCAAGACGTTCTGCGTCGGCGCCGACGTGTCGACGTTCGAGACGGACTGGAACACGCCGGTATTCCGCGCCAACACGCGGCTGCTCACGAGCTTCTTCAACGATCTCGAAGCTCTCGAGAAGCCGCTCATCGCCGCGATCAACGGCACGTGCGTCGGCGGGGGGCTCGAGCTGGCGCTGGCCTGCGATCTTCGGATCGCCGCGCGCTCGGCGCGTTTCGGCCTGCCCGAGAACAACCTCGGGCTCATCCCGGGCATCGGAGGCTGCTCCCGGCTCGTCAAGCTGGTCGGGTTCGGGCGCGCCAAGGAGCTCGTGTTGACGGGCGAGATCGTCAGCGCCGACGAGGCGCTGCGCTGCGGCCTCGTGAACCGCGTCGTGGACGATGCCGAGCTCGCGAGCGAGGCCCGCGCGCTCGCTGCACGGCTCGCCGCCAAGGCGCCGCAGGCGCTCGGCCTGGCCAAGCGGGTGATCCAGAGCTGCGTGAGCGCCGACCTCCACACCGCCCGGACCCTCGAGAGCTTCGGCCAGTCGATCCTCATCAAGACCGCGGACCACCGAGAGGGCGTGAAGGCCTTCCGGGAGAAACGCCGCCCGCGCTTCGAAGGTCGCTGAGGGACGACGCGGTGAAGATCACCAAGGTCCTGGTGGCGAACCGAGGCGAGATCGCGGTGCGGGTGATCCGCGCCTGCCGCGAGCAGGGGATCGCCTCGGTGGCCGTGTTCTCGGAGGCTGACCGCGAGGCACTCCACGTTCTCATGGCCGACGAGGCGTACCCGATCGGGCCGCCCCCTCCGGCCGAGAGTTACCTCGCGATCGACAAGCTGGTGCGCGTCGCCAAGGCCGCCGGCGCCGACGCCGTCCACCCGGGCTACGGGTTTCTCGCCGAGAATGCCGGGTTCGCCGAGGCCTGCGGCGCCGCCGGGCTCATCTTCGTCGGGCCGCCGGCGGGGGCGATCCGCGCGCTGGGCGACAAGACGGCGGCGCGCCGGATCGCGCGCGGGCTGGGCGTCCCGACGGTCCCGGGAACGTTCGAGCCGACGTCGGGTCACGATGCGCTGCGTGCGGCGGCCCGCGAGATCGGCTATCCGCTCATGGTCAAGGCGGCGCTGGGCGGGGGCGGGAAGGGCATGCGCGTCGTCCGCGCGGAGACGGAG
>QHSV01000446.1 GCA_003221655.1 Candidatus Rokuibacteriota bacterium | reverse complement strand
GCAAGTGGGACGTCGACGGCAACGAGTACATCGACTACTGGATGGGCCACGGCGCGCTCTTCCTCGGCCACTGCCATCCGACCGTCGTCAAGGCCGTGCAAGAGCAGATGGCGCGCGGCACGCACCTGGGCGCCTGCCACGAGCGGGAAGTGCGCTGGGCCGAGCTGGTCACGCAGCTGATCCCGTGCGCCGAGCTGGTGCGCTTCACCATGTCGGGCACCGAGGCGACGCATCTCGCGATGCGCGTGGCGCGGGCCTACACGGGTCGGTCGAAGATCGTGAAGTTCACGGGCCACTTCCACGGCTGGCACGACGGCGCTGTCGCGGGCGTCAACCCGCCGTACGAGGTGCCGATGTCCGCCGGCGTCCCGGGCTCGATCCTCGACCAGGTGGCGATCTGCCCGCCGAACGACATCAAGGCGGTCCAGAACGCGCTCGAGCGCGGCGACGTCGCCGCCGTCATCCTGGAGCCGGCGGGCGGGCAGTCGGGAACGACGCCGACGATTCCCGGCTACCTGCAAGAGCTGCGCGCGCTGACGGCGCGCCACGGCGTCGTGCTGATCTTCGACGAGGTGATCACGGGCTTCCGCTACTCGCCCGGTGGCGCGCAGGCGTACTTCGGGGTCACGCCGGATCTCACCACGCTCGCCAAGATCGTCGCCGGCGGGCTGCCGGGCGGCGCCCTCTGCGGCAAGCGTCCGCTGATGTCCCTGCTGGCGTTCCGCGACGACCCCGACTGGGACCGGAGCCAGCGGGTGGCGCACGCCGGGACGTTCAATGCGAACCCGCTCTGCGCCGCCGCGGCGATCGCGACGCTCGAGCTGTGCGCGGACGCGGCGCTTCAGGCGCGCGCGAACAAGGCGGGCGAGGAGCTCCGGCGCGGCATCACCGAGGCGATGAAGCGCGCGGGCGTCCCCGGCACCGGCTACGGCGAGGCCTCGATCTACCACGTCTCGTTCGAGGGCAAGCCGGGCCTCGCCGGCCTGGACCGGCCGCGGCGCTCGAGCCTCTATCACCTGCTGCGCTGCGCGCTCATGAACAACGGTGTCGATTCCTCGATGAACCACGGCTGGATCTCGGCGATCCACACCGATGAGGATCTCGAGCGGACCGTGCAGGCCTACGAGCGAGCCTTCCGGGCGATGGTCGCCGACGGCGCGTTCAAGGGCGCATGACGCCCGGCCGCCGACGCCGCGTCCTCGGGCGGGGGACGGTCGGCCTCGCGCTGGGCTTGCTCCTGGGCGGCTGCGTCTACTATCCGACCGTGGCGGACGTCGGCGGCGTCCGCCTCCTGCCCGAGCGCGGTCGCGTGGTGCGCAACGGCGACGGCGCGCTCTTCTTCGTGGACATCACCAGCACGGGCATGTTCGAGGACAACCTGGTGCGGGTGGAAACCCCGATCGCCAAGCGCGCGCAAATCCTGAGCCAGAGCGGTGAGCCGCTGACGCGGCTGCACGTGCCGGGTACGAGCCTCGTACGACTCCACTCCGGCGGGGAGCGTGTCGCCCTCTCGGAGCTGACGCGCGAGCTCAAGGCCGGTGAGGTCGTCATCGTCACGCTCTTCTTCGAGAAGTCCGGCGCCCTCGGTGTCGTCTCGCCCGTCGAATAGTCCGCTCGGGGCGTCGGCTCGACTTCGACAACCATGCTGGTGACACGCGGGAGAGTGCTGGCCATGCGAGTCAGGATCCTGACTTTGTCCGTCGCGATCGTGCTGATGCCCGGGTTCACGCTTGCGCAGGACGCGAAGCCCGCCGCCAAGGAACCGGCGGCGCGCCACGCTGTCGTCACGCCGGATCAACTCGTCTGGAAGCCGCTCATCCCCGGCGTGGAGTCGGCCGTCGTTTACGGCGACCCGGACAAGAAGGGCAGCGTATACGTGATTCGCATCCGCTCCAAGGGCGACGCCAAGGTACCACCGCACTGGCACGTGACCGAAGAACACGTCACGGTGCTGGCGGGCTCGTTCCTGCTGGCCCACGGCGACACATACGATGCCGCCAAGCTGATCGAGCTGAAAGTGGGCACGCACTCCGTGATTCCAGCCACCATGCCCCACTTCGGCCTGCACAAGGCCGGTAACGTGATCGAGGTGTACGGGGAAGGGCCCTTCGTCGTCAACTTCGTGAACCCGCAAGACGCCCCGAAGTAGACGCGTTCACGCCCGTCTGTTATCCTCACGCGTCTGGTGGGCAGGTAGCTCAGTTGGTAGAGCACAGGACTGAAAATCCTGGTGTCGGCGGTTCAATCCCGTCCCTGCCCACCAGTTTTTTCTAGTAGTTGCGACACCACTTTTCCTGTCAGATCGCGATTGTGCCCAGAATGTGCCCGAGTCGAGCGCATTCCAGCGCATTCGGGCGCATATCTTGCCCTGCCCCATGCCGAGCAGGAGCTGCTGAAGGCGCCGGTTGCGCATGGCAAAAAATGAACCGAATCGACGCGTAGATTTGCGCCGTGTCGACCCGCTGGTGACCGAGCAGCCCTCGACCGCGCCGATCGCGCTGCCGAGGCTGTCCAAGACCGCACCCGAAGCGCCTCGCTGGACAGCGCGCGTCGTGCGATGCGCGAACGACGCGGCGAACTGTTCGGCCCGAGTCATGCCGACGCTACGACGAAGACGCGCCGCCCGGCAGGGGCGACGCGTCTCCGTCGGCTACGACCCATGAGCGCGTGTCAATCCTG
The DNA here is from genome assembly GCA_003221655.1 of Candidatus Rokuibacteriota bacterium. Lineage (GTDB taxonomy): Bacteria > Methylomirabilota > Methylomirabilia > Rokubacteriales > CSP1-6 > AR31. The sequence continues at coordinate 20 of QHSV01000446.1, read as the reverse complement.
CTTCGGTAAGTCGCTGGGCT
>QHSV01000445.1 GCA_003221655.1 Candidatus Rokuibacteriota bacterium | reverse complement strand
GAGGTTCAGGAAGCGGTTGGGGTCGGCGGCGTGTCGCCGGCGATTTCCGCTTGACAGCTTTCTGCGTGGGCTGTCGCCGCGTGTCGGCGACACCGGATAGACTCGGCGCCAGCGGTCCACGGAAGCCCGCAGACGCCACCATGGGTGCGTGCGTCGCAAAGCATGTCAATGGGGCCGCGATCGCCGTTCGTCGTGCCTCCCAAGTGGCTCCGAAACTCGGGTGTAGAGTCGCCCCAGCAGAAGGGAGACGCGCCATGGAAACACTCTCACTGGACCGACTGAGTGACGAGATCGCCGAGCTGTCGGCCCACCTCGAAGCCGCGACCGCCCGCCTCCTCGATCTCATCCGCGCGTTCGACGCCCGGGAGGGCTGGAACACAGGATTTCGCTCCTGCGCCGCCTGGCTGAGCTGGCGGGTGGGGCTCGACCTGGGGGCGGCCCGCGAACGCGTCCGGGTAGCGCGCGCCCTGGGAACGCTGCCGCTGCTGGCCCAGGCCCTGGCGCGTGGAGAGCTCTCGTACGCTAAAGTCCGGGCCCTGACCCGCGTGGCTACGCCGGAGACCGAGGAACGGCTGTTGGCGGTGGGGCGCGCCGGCACGGCCGACCATGTCGAGCGCATCGTGCGAGGCTGGCGACGGGTGGATCGAAAGGCCGAGGCGCGTGACGACACCCGACGGCACGCGAGCCGCGCGCTGCACGTGTATCAGGGCGAGGACGGCATGGTGATTGTCCGTGGGCGGCTGGCGCCCGAGGTCGGCGCCGTGCTCGTGCAGGCGCTGACCGCGGCTCGCGAGGCTCTGTATCAGCAAGAGCGCGGCATGGACGCGAAACCCAGCTCGGCGGACATTTCCGCGGAAACGCCCACCATGGCGCAGCAACAGGCGGACGCGCTGGCCCTCATCGCGGAGACGGCTCTCCACCACGGAATCGATCCCGGCGCCCCGAGCGAGCGATACCAGGTGGTGGTCCACGTCGACGCGCCCGTGCTGGCGGACCCTGACGCGCCCGGCCAGTCGGTCCTCGAGGACGGAGCACACGTCTCCGCGGAAACGGCTCGGCGCCTGGCGTGCGACGCCAGCCGCGTGGTAATGCGGCACGGCCTCGACGGGCGTGTCGTGGAGGTCGCTGCCCGGACCCGCGCGATCCCTCCGGCGCTACGGCGGGCGCTCCATCACCGAGACCGCGGCTGCCGCTTCCCGGGCTGCGGGCTCCGGTTCGGGCAGGGACATCACATCCGTCACTGGGCACAAGGGGGCCCCACCACGCTCTCGAATCTCGCCTTGCTCTGTCGCAGGCACCACCGCGCCGTTCACGAGGAGGGCTACCAGCTCGACCGACAGCCTGACGGCGAGCTTCGGTTCCGCCGCCCGGACGGCCGGCTTCTGCCCGAGGTCCCGCATCTTCCTGAAGTGCCCGGCGATCCAGTGAAAGTCCTGCGAGCGCGGAACGATGCGGAGGGACTTGTCCTGCACGCGCGGACCGCCAGCCCGGGTTGGCTGGGGGAGCGCCTGGACGTGCGGTGGGCGATCGACGTCTTGCACCCCTTGGCACGCTAGTGCCGTGTCCCACCAACTCCAAGCGCTAGATACGGGCCGCCCGATCGCGAAAGGTCAGGACGTCGATCAAATCACGGCGCGCTTCGCCAGGTCCGCGATCTGCTCCTTCGTATAACCGATCGACGTCAGGATCTCCTCGTTGGCCTCGCCGAGCTCCGGCGCCGCGCTCCGCAGCGGAAGACGTTTTTCGCCGTGCGAGACCGGGTGTCCAAGAATCGTGAGGTCGCCGAGCACCGGTGAGTGGACCGGCTGGGCCATCGCCAGGTGCTGCACCTGCGGATCGGCGAACGACTCGTTGATCTTGTAGATCGGGCCGCAAGGAACGCCGGCGTCGTTCAGAATCTTGATCCACTCGGCGCTGGTCTTCTGCCGGGTCACCGGCATGAGGACCTCCATGATGGTATCCCGGTTCGTCGAACGCGCCTTGGAGGTCGAGAATCTTGAGTCGGTGAGCAGGTCCGGGCGCTCGACGGCGCGACAGAAACGCCCGTAGATGTCGTCGCCGGAGGCGGCGATGTTGATGTGCCCGTCCTTCGTCTCGAAGACGCCGGTGGGAATGCCGGTGGGATGATTGTTGCCCGCCTGCGGGGGCACTTCGTGGCCCACCAGCCAGCGTGAGGCCTGGAAGTCGAGCATGGAGAGCATCGCTTCCAGGAGCGAGGTGTGCACCCACTTGCCCTCGCCTGTGGTCTCGCGCTCGATCAGGGCGACCAGGATGCCCTGAGCCAGGAAGATCCCGGAGCAGAGGTCGGCGATGGGGATGCCGACCCGGACCGGTCCTTGCCCGGGAATACCCGTGATGGACATCAGGCCGCCCATGCCCTGAGCGATCTGGTCGACGCCCGGGCGATCCCGATAGGGCCCGCTCTGGCCGAAGCCGGAGATACTGCCGTAGATCAGGCGGGGGTTGATCGCGCGCAGGGTTTTGTAGTCGATACCCAGCCGCTCCTTCACGCCGGGGCGGTAGTTCTCCACGACGATATCCGCATCCTGCGCGAGCTTCTTGAAGATCGCCACGCCCTCAAGGTCTCTGAGGTTGAGCGTCAGGCTCCGTTTGTTACGGTGCAGGTTCTGGAAGTCGAAGCCATGGCGGTTGCCGCCCATGCCGTCGCCGGTGCGCCCGCCGGGCATCTCGATCTTGATGGCGTGCGCCCCCCAGTCGACCAGCTGCCGCACGCACGTGGGGCCAGCCCGCGCGCGCGTCAGGTCGAGGACTTTGAACCGGGCCAGAGGGAACGATTGGTTGGTCATAGTGCCGGTATGATACCTCGTCCTGTAGAATCGTTTTATGCCAAGAGACGCCAATGCTCCCAAGCTCGAGATCGTGACCGATATCCCGGACAAGGCGATGGTGATCTTCGCCCACCCCGACGACGCCGAGATCGGCTCCGGCGGCGTCGTGGCCAAGTGGGCGGCCGCGGGGTGCGAGGTCACGTACGTGCTGTGCACTAATGGCGCCGCCGGCACCGCCGATCGGT
>QHSV01000444.1 GCA_003221655.1 Candidatus Rokuibacteriota bacterium | reverse complement strand
TCACGGGCGCCCCGGTCACGGCGTTCTTCGCCTTGCAATTCCAGTGCAGGGTACGGGCGCCGACCTCGGCGTGCGTGATGGTGTTCACGATCCGGTCGCCGTAGGCCGCCGGACCGATGAAGCGGAAATGGATCTCGCCCATCACGAACGTCGTGCGGTCGTTCTTGATCATCTGTTCGATCGGGTAGCCGATGACGCGGAACAGCTCGTGCTCGGTGTCGTTGAACCAGGCGACGATCCGTGGATAGTACACGAGCCCGAAGGGGTCCGACTCGCCCCAGTTGACCGTGATCTCCTTCCAGTACATGGCCATGATGCTCTCCCTCCGTTCGCCCACGGCTCGTCAGGTCCGTATACGGGATTTGAGGACTCGACGTCAAGTCGCCGCCCGCTCGGGTCCCTTCGACCCCCGCCACGTCCGTCACCCTGCCCTCCGCGGCCGGACGGAGCCGCGCTCAGGGCGTGGGGGGCGCGTGGTTGAGGAGCCAGTTCGTCAGGGCGGCGAAGGAGGAGAAGGGGCGATCGACGTTGTCGCACACGCCGAAGCCGTAGTCGACGTACAGGAAGGGCACGCGGCATTCGCGGGCCGCCGCTTGATCTCCGGGTGTGTCACCGACGAGGAGAGGGCGGCATAGCCCGTTGCGCTCGATCAGCGTGCGGAGGTTCGCCCCTTTGGTGAGGCCCGTGTGGCCCCAGCACTCGAAGTCCCGGAAGCAGGGCCCGAGCCCCGACCACTGGTGGAAAGCCTCGATGTACCCGGCCTGGCAGTTACTCACGATGAAGAGCGGATGCCGGGCGGCGAGGCGCCTCACGCCGGCCTCGACGCCAGGGTACATCTCACCGCCGAGCTCGGCGACGAGCTTGTTGTCCTCGAGCTGGGTCTCGGCGACGAGCGTGAGAATGTGTGCCTCAGGGAGACCCGCGAAGATCTCGCGAATGCACTGCTCGTGCGGTTTGCCGGTGACGAGCCGGACGTCGTGCTCGGTAATCGGCCGGAAGGGAATGTCGTGCCGGTGGAGCACGCGGTTCCACCCGACGGCGCACGTCGCGGAGGAGTCCCACAGCGTGCCGTCGAGGTCGAACACGACCGAGTCGATCACCGGTCGGTCGCCGTCGCCCGCCTTTCCCTGGAGCGACTCGAGCCCGCGACCGTCACCGCTCACTAGTGACCGCTCGGCGCAGACCGGACCCAACCGCCGTGCACCGGATGGTGCGAGCAGATAAACTCCAGGAACGCCGGCCGGCCCTTGCCGTTCTCGTCGAACGCGCGCTTGAGCGCTGGGATCACCTCCGACGGTGACGTCACGTCCTCGCCGTAGAAGCCCACGGCCTTCGCCATGTTGGCCATGCACGCCGAGGAGTGATCCGACACCTTCCAGGTGTAGGGATCGTGCCCGCCGCCCCAGAAGCCCGGGCCGTAGCCGGAGTAGCCGCCGTTGTTGATGTGGATCGTCGTGATGCCGATCTTGTAGCGCGCCACCGCCTCGAAGTTGCCCATCATGTAGCACACGCCGGCATCGCCGGTGACATGCACGCACTGCCGATCGGGATACGCGAGCTTCGCCCCGACGGCCCCGGCCAGGCTGAAGCCGAGCGTGGACACGTTGCCCCAGCCCAGGTGACCCCGCGGAATCTGCGCCTCGTAGACCGTGCTGGTCTGGTCACGCGTGTTCCCTGAATCCGCGGTGACGAACGAGCTCTTCGGGTCGAGCACCTTCATGAGGTCGCCCAGCACCCGGTACGGGTTGATCGGCGTCTCGTTCGATTCCATCCACGGGCGGAATTTCGCGAGAAACGCCTCCTTGCCCTCGCGGATCTCCTCGACGAGCTCGGGCTTCTTGCGTGCGCCGCGGGCCGACACCTCGCCGATGAGCGCCTGGAGCGTCAGCTTGGCGTCGCCGATCACGGCGTAGCGCGTCTCGTAGCTGCGGTTGATGTCGAGCGTGTCGACCGTGCACTGGATGATCGTCTTCTTGTCCGCATTGGGCACCGCGTGGCTGAACCGGCCGGGGAAGAGGCTCGAGCCGATCGAGAACAGGAGGTCGCACTTGTGTAGGAAATGGTCAGCCAGCGAGCCGCGGACTCCGACCGACAGTGGATGGTTCTCCGGGAAGGCGCCCTTGGCCTTGAGGGTCGTCAGCACCGGCACCTGGGCGAGCTCGGCGAATTTCAAGAGCTCGCTGGTCGCGTCGGCGTAGTAGACGCCCTCGCCCACGTACAGGAGGGGATCCTTGGCCGCGAGCAGCGCCTTGACGGCGGTCTTCACGTCGTCGGGGTCGGGCCCGGACCGCCAGCCCTTGACCGGTGAGTAGGGGTGCTCGTCTTCCTCGTATTCGCCGAGGTCGCGAGGAATGATGAGCAGCACGGGGCCGGGCCGGCCCGATCGAAGATGGGTGAAAGCTCGGCGGACATAATCCGGCACGAGCTCGGCGCGGTCGACCTTCCCCACCCACTTGGTGACCGACTTGAGCGCCTCGGCCATGTCGAAGTGCGTGTGCCGGCTACCGCCCTGGCCCACGCCTTCCGTGATGACCAGGAGCGGGGACGAATCCTCCCAGGCCTGGCCGATCGCGCCAAAGGCCATCTGAATCCCGGCGGCGTTCAGGTTCGCCATGATCGTGCACACGCCGATCTGCTTGCCACACGTGACGCGCGAGAAGGCGTCGGCGACGGCGACGGCGAAGCGCTCCTCCCCCATCATGAGGATGGGCACGCCCTCTTCCCCGAGCGCGTTGTTGACGTGGTTGG
>QHSV01000443.1 GCA_003221655.1 Candidatus Rokuibacteriota bacterium | reverse complement strand
CGTTATCGCGACGCGCTCGTGGGCCCCGAGACGCTCGTGGTCGCGATCTCCCAGTCCGGCGAGACCGCCGACACCCTCGGTGCCGTCAAGGCGGCCCGACTCAAGGGGTGCCCGATCCTTGCGGTCACCAACGTTGTCGGCTCGGCCTTGGCGCGGGAGGCGACGGGCATCCTCTACATGCACGCCGGACCGGAGATCGGCGTCGCATCGACGAAGGCATTCGCGACGATGATCGTTGCGACCTACCTCCTCGGCCTCTGGCTCGGCCGCCAGCGCGGCGCCCTGACGGCCGAGGACGTGAAGAAGCGGATCCACGACCTCGTCGAGATCCCACGTCTCGTCGAGAAGACGCTCGAGCTCGACGGCCAGATTGCGACGATCGCTCGCGAGCTCGCCGGCGCGCGTAACGTCCTCTATCTCGGCCGCGGGCTCCAGTTTCCGATCGCCCTCGAAGGCGCGCTCAAGCTCAAGGAGATCTCCTACATCCACGCCGAGGGCTACGCCGGCGGCGAGATGAAGCATGGCCCCATCGCGCTCATTGCCGACCGGCTGCCCGTCGTCGCGTTGGCCCCGCGCGACGGCTCGTACGAGCGCATGCTCGGCAACATCGAGGAGGTCCTCGCCCGCGAGGGCCAGGTCATCGCCGTCGCGCACGCGGGCGACCGGACCCTCGGGGCGAAGGCCCAGCACCTGATCGAGGTGCCGGCCTGCGCCGATCTCCTGGCGCCGCTGATCACGGTGATCCCCCTGCAGCTCCTCGCGTACCACACTGCGGTGCGACTCGGCTGCGACGTGGACCAGCCCAGGAACCTCGCGAAGAGCGTCACGGTCGAGTAGCGCGGCGCGGCGTCCGACTCCGAGTGAAGCTTCGGGTTGGCGACGCCCGGATCGCTCGGTACAATCGTCCGGTGCTCTCGGAGCTCACGCGCTTTCTCGACGATCTGAATCCCCCGCAGCGCGAGGCGGTCACCGCGGGAGACGGACCGCTCCTGGTCCTTGCCGGCGCCGGGAGCGGCAAGACGCGCGTCATCGCCTACCGGATCACCTGGCTCATCAGCGCCCGGGACATCTCACCGCGGAACGTCCTCGCGGTCACGTTTACCAACAAGGCGGCGGGCGAGATGGCGCGCCGGGTCGAGTCGCTGCTGCTCCCGGTGGGAATCAGGGCGCCGCTGATCGCGACCTTTCACTCGGCGTGCGTGCGCGTCCTCCGCCAGCACGGTCGCCACATCGGGTTGCCGGCCCACTTCGTCATCTACGACGAGGACGATCGCGCGAGTCTCGTCAAGGAGAGCATGAAGGAGCTCGACCTCGGCGAGCGCACCACGACCCCCGCCGCCGTCACCCAGCGTATCAGCTACTGGAAGAACCACATGCTCGGCGTTGACGACGCAAAGCGGGAGGCGCGGGGACCGTGGGAGGAGAAGATCGCGCTGGTCTTCGGGCGTTACGAGGAACGCCTGCGCGCCGTCGGCGCCGTGGACTTCGACGACCTGCTCCTGAAGACCGTGCGGCTCTTCGAGGAGGTCCCGGAGGCGCTCGCGTGGTACCGCGGGCTCTGGCGCCATGTCCTCGTGGACGAGTACCAGGACACCAACCGCGCCCAGTACCGGATCATCCGGCTCCTGACCGGCGAGCACCGGAGCGTCTGCGTGGTCGGAGACCCGGATCAGTCGGTCTACCGTTGGCGCGGCGCCGACATCCGGAACATCCTCGACTTCGAGCAGGACTATCCCGGCACCCGCGTCGTGAAGCTCGAGCAGAACTATCGCTCGACCCAGCGCATCCTCTCGCTCGCCACCGCGGTGATCGATCACAACGTGCAGCGCAAGGACAAGACGCTCTGGACCGAGAACGCCGAGGGCGATCCGCCGAAGCTCTATCGCGGCTGGGACGAGCACGAGGAGGCGAACTTCGTCGCCCAGACGGTCCTCGGGCTGCGCGGTGACGGCGTGCCTTGGGACGGCGTCGCGGTCTTCTACCGCACCAATGCGCAGTCCCGGGTGCTGGAGGACGCCCTGCGCCGCGCACGCGTTCCCTATGGGATCGTCGGCGGCGTGCGCTTCTACGAGCGCAAGGAGATCAAGGACGCGCTCGCGTACGTCCGCCTCGCCATCAATCCGGCGGACGACGTCGCCTTCCGGCGGGCGATCCAGACGCCGGGTCGGGGCATCGGCTCCGCGACGCTCGCGCGCCTGGACGAGGCGCCGTCCCGGGCCGGTCGAGCGCTGTTGACCGTCGCCGCGGATCCGCCGGCCGCGATCACCGGCAAGCCGCGGCGCGCGCTCGGGGAGTTCGCGGAGCTGATCCGCGGGCTGGCGGACCGGCGGGCGGAGATGACGCCGCCGGCCTTCGTCGACCACCTGCTCAACGCCTCGGGCTATCGCGAAGCGCTGCGCGAGGAGCGCTCGCCCGAGGCCGAGGCGCGTCTCGAGAACCTCGAGGAGCTGATCGCCGCCGCTGAGGACTACGTGCACGCCGATTCGGCCCCGACGCTGGAGGGGTTCCTCGACGGCGTCGCCCTGCTGGCCGACATCGACGAGCTGAAGGACGAGGGACCGCGCGTGACGCTGATGACGCTCCACTCGGCCA
>QHSV01000442.1 GCA_003221655.1 Candidatus Rokuibacteriota bacterium | reverse complement strand
GGAGGAGCGCATCATCCAGATCGGTGAGCCGATCGACCGGTTCCGCACCGACTTCAAGGTGCCGCCGTCGTTTCAGCAGCTGAAAGCATGAAGCTCCGCGCGTTCGTCGCCCTCCCCCTCGTCGCGCTGGCGGTACTGGCGGTGCCCGCGCTGGCCGACGTGTCGAAGCTCAACGAAGCGGGGAAGGGCGCCTACGAGCGGGGCGATTTCGCCACCGCCGAGCGCCTCTTCCGGGAGGCGATCCGCGCCACTCCCGAGGAGCCGCTCCTGCACTATCACCTGGCGGTCGTGCTCACCCGGCTCGGGCAGTGGAAGGAGGCGAAGGAGGCGTACGAGCGGACACTGGCCCTCGGGCCTGCCTCGTCCCTCGCCGCCGCCGCACGCGAGGGCCTACGCACTGTGACCCCGCTCACCCGGTCGCGGTCGGTGGCCCCGGCGGCGCCCGATCCCGACCCGAGCAACCGGAGAGCCGTGTGGAGACGGGAGGCGCCGAGCGACACGATCAAGGCGACCAGGATCGGCAACAACTGGTACGTCGACGTGGTGGTGAACGACGGGCGCCCGGCACGGTTTCTCGTCGACACCGGCGCGTTCGCCTGCCTGGTCTCACTACGGCTCGCGGAGGCGCTCGGAATCACCCCTGGTCCCGGTGCCCGGGAGGTCCCGATGATCGGCATCGGTGGCCGCACGTCGGGGCCGCTAGTAACGCTTCAGTCGGTCCGGGTCGGCGATGTCGAGGCGACCAACGTGATGGCTGTGGTCCATGATGCGGGGGTGGGTGACGGAATCCTCGGCAACACGTTCCTGTCGCGCTTCACGATGACGCTCGATCCCGAGCGCGGTCTGCTGACGCTGCAGCCGAAGTGACGGTTAGCGCGCCGGTCCGTCGCTGCCGACGGATGGAATCAGGCGCGGCGCCGGATCGTAGGACTGCAGGCGTTCCTCGAACTCGACGTTCGCGCGACGGCCTTTCCAGAGCACGTGCCAGCGCACCGCGGGAGCGTACCAGTACTCGTCGAAGTCGCGGCCGTCAGTCTCGCGCACGACCTTGAGCGTATCGAACCGGCCTGCCGGAACCTCCACCGTTTCGACGGCAACGACCCGGAAGCGGTTGCTGTAGCTTGTCTTGCCGTTGCGCTCTTCGAAGGTTCCCTGATGCGCCCATGTCTGTCCGACCTCCAGGGGCCAGAGATACGATGGCTGCGCCGGGACCATCCGCGCCTCGACGCGCGATTCCCGAACGGCGGCCGCCCAGTGAAGCTCCCTCGTGTAGTACGTGAGGTAGTCCGTGTCGCCGAGCCGCACGACGTAGTAGCGCACCTGGTTCACCTCGCGTACTCCCACGATCTCGAGAGTCTTGGTGCCGCTCTCCGTTCCGCTCGTCCAGGAGAAGTTCCAGCGATCGCCCGTCCTCCACTCGGGAGGCCCGGCAAGGGAGGTCGGAAGAGAGCGGGCGGCCGGTGCCCCCGAGTTCGCGGCTGGCGCGCCCGCGGTGCAGCCGGACTGCAGCGCGGCCAGTAAGACCACAGCCGTGATGGCCGAGGCGCGCTTCACACCTGGCATGCTCTCACAAAGCACGCCCGATTCCCATGTGCTCTCGACGCACCCTGCCCCCGGTCCTCTGTCGTAATCAGGGAATTTGCCACGCCCTCGACCCCCAGATATGCTGGATTCGGGGGTAAATGTTGTGCGCGGCGGCTCCGTCGAACTGTTGACAGCCTTCTGAAGGCTTCTGCCCGCGACGAGCGGGCCAGGAGAGGACAGGATCCAGCCATGAGTTCGCGACAGATCGTCGCAGGTTTTCTGGCACTGAGCGTGCTGATGAGCAGCCCGGCTTTCACGTGGAGAGCCGATGGTCAAGCGTCGCCCCCGGTTCCGGCAGGAGCGCAGGCGCCCGCTGAATCAGGGGAGTCGGCGGAAGTCACACCGCCCCGCGTCAGCTATATTTACGGCGAAGTGTCCTTCTGGCGGCCGGGCGCCGAGGACTGGGCCCCAGCGAGGGTCAACACGCCCCTGGCGCCGGGCGACGTCCTCTATTCGGGTTCGGGCGGGAACGTGGAGATCCAGGTTGGCCCACGTGCGTTCGTACGCGCCGCCGAGGAAACCCAGATTGGCCTCGACAACCAGGAGCCCGATTTCCTCCAGCTCCGTGTGACGGGCGGACACGCTGCCCTGGACGTGCGCGAGCTTGCCGCGGGCTACACCGTCGAGCTCGATACTCCGAACGCGGTCTTCACCGTCGAGCGTACCGGATTCTACCGCGTAGGCGTGGGGGCGGATTCCACCACCTTCGCGACGTACCGCGGCGGCATGGCCACGATGACGGCTGCCGGTGGCGCTCCGACACAGATCGCCGCCAACCAGCAGGTGGTGGTCACAGGCACCGAGGCGTCGCGCGTAGAGATGGCCGCTGCGCCGCAGCTCACCGCATGGGACCGCTGGAACTACGAGCGCACGAACTATCTGCTTCAATCGACGAGCGCGCGCAACGTGCCGCCCACCGTATACGGGGCCGAGGCGCTCGAGCAGCACGGGAGCTGGCGGACCGTCGAGACGTACGGCGCCGTGTGGGTGCCCGCGAGCGTGTCCGCGGGCTGGGTGCCGTACAGCGCCGGCCGGTGGATCTGGGATCCACGCTTCGGCTGGACGTGGCTCGACGACGCGCCCTGGGGGTGGGCACCGTATCATTACGGTCGCTGGGTCTTCGTTGGTAGCTATTGGGCGTGGGCCCCCGGTCCCTTCATCAACAACGTCGTCGTGACCCGGTCGACCACCGTCAACGTGACGAACATCAACGTGTACCGGAACGTGACCATCACCAACGCGGTGGTTGGGGTGTCGGCCGACCGCTTCGGGCAGCACCAGGAACGGCCGCGGCGAATCGACCAGGCGGAGGTCCGCCAGCTCACGCCGGTGCGCGGACCGCTCGACGTGAAGCCCGTTGCGGCAAGCGTGACGGTGGCCGCCGGGTCGGCTGTAAAGCCACCAGTCGCGATGCAGAGGCGCGCCGTCGTGGCGACGCGACCTCCGCACGACCCCTCGTCGAGGCTGGGTGCCGAGGGACTCGCTACGGGCCGAGCGGCAGAGCCCACCCCGGCCCCGCGGATCGTACCGTCGCCGCGGTCTGTGAGAGGGACCGACCACCCAACCGTTCCGAACGGCGGCCAGCGGCAAGACCGGCAAGAGCGTGGCGAGCGTCGCGAGCGCAGCCAGCGGCAGACCGCGCCGGCGCCGTCATCGCAGCCGGCATCGCCGCAGCCACCCGCGCGGTCCGAGCCGCCGGCGGTTCGGGGCGAGCGTCAGGAGCGGCCGCAGGCGCCGGGGTCGGAGCGTCCCGGGCCTCCGGAGCGGGGCGAGCGCCGCAGCCAGCCGCAGACCGCGCCGGCGCCGGCACCGCCGCCGGCGTCGCCTCGGCAGCCACCCTCCGCGCGGTCTGAGCCGCCGGCGGTTCGCGGCGAGCGTCAGGAGCGGCCGCAGGCGCCGGCGTCGGAGCGTCCCGGCCCGGGTGCGCCTTCGGAGCGCGGCGAGCGCCGCAGCCAGCCACAGGGCGCGCCGGCGCCGTCACAGCAGCCGGCGTCGCCTCAGCCACCCGCGCGGTCTGAGCCGCCGGCGGTCCGCGGTGAGCGTCAGGAGCGGCCGCAGGCGCCGGCGTCGGAGCGTCCCGGCCCGGGTACGCCTCCGGAGCGCGGCGAGCGCCGCAGCCAGCCACAGGGCGCGCCGGCGCCGTCACAGCAGCCAGCGTCGCCTCAGCCACCCGCGCGGTCTGAGCCGCCGGCGGTCCGCGGTGAGCGTCAGGAGCGGCCGCAGGCGCCGGCGTCGGA
>QHSV01000441.1 GCA_003221655.1 Candidatus Rokuibacteriota bacterium | reverse complement strand
GGAGTCCGGGAACGGGTGGCGATGGAGATCTCGGGCCACCGGACGCGCTCGATCTTCGACCGCTACAACATCACGTCCGAGGACGATCTTCGCGAGGCGATGCAGCGCACGAGCGACTACGTTGGCACGCAGGCGACGCGGAGCACCGTGACGCCGATCCGGCCAGCCGCAGCGGGTGTCGCGAGTGAAATCGGAGAGTCGGGCGCTTCGTTTCGGAGAGCGCCCTCACCCAATGCGTCATAACCACACGGAAGAAATGGCGGGCTCGACGGGATTTGAACCCGCGACCTCTGGATTGACAGTCCAGTGTGCTAACCAGGCTGCACCACGAGCCCGCATCCGAAATCAACGACTTAGGCCTCGGGAGTCTACCACGACCACCCCATTGTGCCCCGAATTGTGCCCCCGCCCTGCCGGCGCCGGGCCCTCGGCGACACGCGTGAGCGCAGCCTGCGTCCGCTTGAGCGCAGTCCGGACGTCGTCACCGGAGCGGCAGCCGCTCCGCGGGGTCGTCGTGATCCGATGACCCCACGGAGAGCGACAGTTGCCGCCCGCATCGCGCGGGCCGTCGTGCGCTTCACCCGCCGCGGCGAGCAAGGCGTGGTGGTCCCCGGTGGCGCTCGAGGCCGTCGTCGTCTCGGGCTGTTCGTCGAGGGGTGCGCGAGTTTTCAGAACACGCCGGCTTAAGATCGCACTTGGGCGGCCTATGCCGTCTGCCGTCAGTTGCCCGGATCTAGCGGGGCCACGATTGACCGGGTAGAGCCTGGGGGCCGCTGGTGGTGGTCAGCAAGAACTGATAGGGCTGGGCTGCCGCGAATGTTTGAACCCCTGTATGCAACGCGAACTCTCGAGGATGCGCTGATGGACACGATGATCGCCGCGATCTCCGCATGATCGGCCTCGTCCCGCCAGGTCACACCTAGTAACGCCGACCTGAACTCTTTCCGCTAGGCGGGTCAGGGGCGGGCCTAGTTGTCCCCTGACTCGGCGGCGTTTCGATGCGCGGCAGCGGCGTTTCGATGCGCGGCGGCGCCCGGTCTTCCGCGCGCTGCTCCATCGCCTGCTGCGACTGCTGCACGTCTTCGATCAGTTGGTCCAGGCTCACGTTGTGGTGGTGCGCGATGTCCGCCCACCCCTTGCCGCTCCGGAACTCGGCCACGACGTGATCGACGGTCAGCTTCGTCGTTTTGGACAGCAGGTTGGCAATGAGAAGCTCGCCCCAGCCGAGCCCAGTCCGAGCGTGCTGCGCCCGTAACGCCTCGACCGAGACTGCGAGCTTGCGCGAAATATGACCGACCACGACGCGCTCACCGTCCGGCCCGGTCCGCACCCTCTCAATGGCGGCCGCGAGCTCCTCGAGGGTGGGCGGGGCGGCGCCCCAGGTCAACCCGATCGCAAAGAACAGTGCCAGCCCCATCAAGCTTGATGCCGTATATCGCATGCGGCCTCCATTTTAGGCCTGAGGTGAACCAGGCGCCATCGCCGCCCCCTGGGCAGATGCTCGAGGTCTCGCCCGACTGGCAAGCCAAGCTCTGACGGATCCGGCGCTGTGCTGGTGCGCGTCGTGGCGTTCGGCTAGACTCCCCGGCAGTCGTCCCTTCAACCGAGGTGCCCATGCGGCGGATCGGGCTCGCGGTCATTCTGGCTCTCAGCTTCATTGTTTCGCCGCTCGCCGCCGCGCAAGCCCGGACAACTCGAAGGCGCCATCGCGACCGCCGTCCGAGAGCGGGCCGATACCCTCCACGTGCGCGGAGATCCCATTTTCCTCAGCCCTCCCCACAGGTTGCCAGATCTCGCGGCCCGGGCCCGGCTTCCGGCGCTCTATATCTTCGCCGACCTGGTCCGGGCAGGCTCCGCCACGCCGCGGGCTACGTAGACCGGATCCTGAGAGGGGCGAAGCCCACTGACCTTCCCGTCGAGCAGCCGACGACGTTCGAGCTGGTGATCAACCTCAAGACCGCGAAGACTTTCTCTGGTTCATGTCAAGCGAGTTTTTTCTGACGCAGCCGCAACTGCTGCCGCGTCATCGTCGCCAGGTGGTACTGCTCGTCGTACGGGACGTGGCGCTCCCACATGACGAAGATGATCTTCAACCACTTCGCGCTCAAGGCGCGGAGCGCCTGGCGATACGAGTGACCGCGCGCGCGCTGCTCGTCGTAGTACGCTCGCGCCCACTCACTCCAGCGCAGCGAGAGGAACGCCACGTGGTCGATGATGTAGCGCAACGACTTGTCGCAGGCAAAGCGGAACCGGACGATCTGCTGTTTGCCGCTCCGTATCGTCACGGGCACCGTGCCGGCCTGCGCCTGCAGATGCCGAAACGACTCCCACCGTCCGGGCGCGTCCCCCAGGCGGGCCCAGAGCGTGGGCGCCGTGATGCCGTGGTCACCGATCGGCAGCGTCCGAAGCCACTGCGCCGCCGGGATGCGCGCGAAAAAATCTTCGATCGCCTCGCGGTAGGCGCCGACGACCTCCACGACCAGCGTCAGCTGCGCCACCAGGCTGTGCATCAAGCGGGCCTTGGCCCGGACCACGTGCGCCGGCACCGGCAGCTGCGGCCGCTGCAGCCCGGCCCAGAGCTCCCGCGCCCGGGCCTCGCTCAGCCGATGGGCGCGCGCCCACCGCTGCCACTGACGTTCCGTCAGCGCGGTCAGGGCCGCTGGCGTCGGATAGGCCTGCAAGAACTCCCGGGCCAGCGCCGTCGTCAACTCGGCGACCTCCAAGCCGCGCGGATAGTACGCCTTGAGCGTTGTCGTCAGCTGATTGACCAGGCGCGTCTGCTGCCGGATCTGCCGCTGGTAGTCATCCGTGAGCAGTTTGAGCTCCTGGGCCGCGTCCGAGCTGGGCTGCAAGGCGCGCAGGTGCAAGTGATCCGTGCGTAGGAAGTCGGCCAGCACCCGCGCGTCAAACGGATCACTCTTGGCCTCACTCTGCCGGAATCGATCCCGGGCCCGGTCCAGCGCCTTGGGATTCACGGGATAGACCACGACGCCATGGTCGAGCAGAACATCGACCACCCGGCCCTCGGGCCGCTCGATCGCCGCCCACAGCTCGATCCCCTGCGCGCGCCACTCGTCCAGCTCGCGGCCCCACTCGCTCAG
>QHSV01000440.1 GCA_003221655.1 Candidatus Rokuibacteriota bacterium | reverse complement strand
TGCGGGCTGCCGCTCCATTTCCACACGGTCGGCGGTTCCACTCCGGATCACATTCGCAAGATCATCATGATCGGCTCGGATCCGTCGCGGGCCAATGCCCCCGACGCGCCGAAGGTCGAGCTCTCGGTGGCGCGGTCAGCATTCGCGTCGAACATCACCCAGTTCCAGATGAACATGTCCAACATCCTCACGTCGATGATCTTCTCGGGCGTGTTCGAGCGCTATCCGCGGATGAAGCTCGTGCTCGGCGAGTCCGGGATCGGCTGGATCCCCTACGTCCTCTGGCGCATGGACGCCGAGTGGGAGGATCAGTTCAAGGACCTCTCGCTCACGATGCCGCCGAGCGAGTACTGGAAGCGGCAGTGCTGGGCGACCTACCAGACGGACCCGATCGGCGTGAAGCTGATCGACGAGCTCGGCGAGGACAAGGTGATGTGGGGCTCGGACTTTCCGCATCCCGACGGCGTGTGGCCTGATTCTCGCGAGTACATCGCTCGCGAGCTGGGTCAGCTGCCGGCCGGGGTACGCCGCAAGATCGTCTGCGAGAACGCTGGGAAGCTCTACGGGTTGATCCGGTAGCGCCGAAAGACTGCGCGCTCGTTTCAGAGAACGATCACGCGTGGCTCATCGACGGTGGTCGGGGTCGCCCGGTCGCCAGGGCCAGCGCGACCAGATGGTCGAGCTGGCCGAAGTCGAAGGGCTTGGGGATGAAGGCGAAGACCCCGCGGTTGAGAGCCTCGGCGGCGGCCTTGCTGTCTCGGCTCGCGGTAATCACCATCACGGGTACCGTCGTGTCGATGCTCCGAAGCTGCTTGAGCGCCTGGAGCCCGTCCATCACCGGCATGTGCAGGTCGATGAGGACCAGATCGGGACGTCCGCGGAGCACCATCATGACTCCGTCCGCGCCGTTGCAGGCTGTCTCGACCTTGTAGTTGGTTCCGTGGTTGAAGCTGTTGAAAAACTCCGTGAGCACCTGCCGGATGGTTTCCTCGTCGTCGATGATGAGGACCCGCTTCGTGGGTCGATCAAACGGCTTGTCCGTACGCTTTTCCGCGCGAGGCATGGGCAGCAATGTTCTCGGAGGAGCAAGCGAAATGCCACGGGTCTCAGTGAAGAATGGCGATTGTTCCCGAGGGGTTACGTGGCTTGTTTCCGGAGCGTGTGACAGGCTGGTTTGCCAATCCGACCCATGATTCCTTCCGGGAATCGGACCCCGTGCGGGCGCGCGTCAGATCACGCGTTTCCGCTCGAGCGCCTTGAGTTCGTCGGCTCCGCAGCCGAGCCACCGGCCGAGCACCTCGGCGTTGTGCTCTCCCAGAAGCGGCGCGCGCTTCACGTCCGTGGGCGAGTCGGAAAGGCGCACGGGGTTGCCGGGCATCGGGAACCGGCCGCGCGTCGGGTGGTCGAGCTCGACCACCATGCCACGCTCGACCAGCGAGGGATCGGTGAGAACCTCGCCGGAGTCGAGGACGGCGCCGCAGGGGATCCCCGCGCCGGCCAGGGTCTCCATCGCTTCGTGCTTGGTTCGCTTCTCGGTCCATGCCTCGACGAGCGCGTCGAGCTCGTCGTTCCGCGCGGCCCGCCCCATGCGGTCGGCGAGCTTCGGGTCGTCGCCGAGCTCCGGACGCCCGAGGATCTTCGCAAGCGTACGCCACATCTCGAGCGTGGCGCAGTGGATGAAGACGTAGTCGTTCGGCCCGAACGGCCGAGAGCGGTACATGTTCGAGGGCGAGGCGCCGGGGGAGCGGTTCCCGCGCCGCGGCACCGGTTTTCCGGTCACGTACTGCTCGCGCAGGTGAATGCGCACCAGGTTGAGCACCGCGTCTTGCTGGGCGACCTCGACGCGCTGGCCAATGCCGGTCGTCTGGCGCTGGACGATCGCGGCCAGGATGCCGATGGCCAGGTGGAGCCCGGCGCCCGTGTCCCCCAGTCCGGCCTCGACCCGAACGGGCGGCCCATCGGCGGAACCCGTGACGCTCATCGCGCCGCCCATTGCCTGGGCGATCATCTCGAAGCTCTTGTAGTCGGCGTACGGACCGCTGCTGCCGAAGCCCTTGACCGAGGCCGCGATGATCCGGGGGTTGAGCCGGCGAAGATCCTCGTACCCGAAGCCCAGCCGCTCCATCGAGCCCGGGCCGAAGTTCTCCACCAGGACGTCAGCGCGCTCGACCATCCGCGTGAGGAGGGCGCGTCCCTCGGCGGATTTGAGGTCGAGCGTGACGCTCTTCTTGTTGGCGTTGAGGAGCAGAAAGAAAAAGGCGTCCTGATCAGGCCGCTCCGAGAGCGCACGGCGCCCCGGCTCGCCGCCGGGCGGCTCGATCTTGATGACATCCGCGCCGAGCCACGCCAGCATCTGGGCACAGCTCGGCCCCGCCTCGTACTGCGTGAGGTCAAGCACCACGATCCCATCGAGCGCCTTGGCCATTCGATTCACATGGGGGGCCTCGACGGGCCCCCCAAGCCCCCATCGCTCGGAGACGCCCCGGCTCAACCGGGGCGCCCCTCGAGCTCGCTTCATTGTCATGGGGCCTCGACGGCCCCCAAAGCTTCTCGTGCTGCTAGGTCGTGTAGGCCGAGAATCGAACCGTCGTCGCGCGCATCCGGTAGTCGGTCTTGACGTTGACCACGGCCGGCCTGCCGGACGTATAGGCCCGCTCGAGCGCAGGTCGAATCTCGTGCGGCTTCTCGACGAACTCGCCGTACCCGCCGAAGTCCTCGGCGACCTTGTCGTAGCGAGTGTAGCCGAGATTGCGTCCCGGCTTGTCCTGCTTCGGGTCCGCGGTCCAGCCGCCGTTGTTGCTGATCACGACGAGGACGGGGATCCGGTGGCGTACCGCCGTGTCGAACTCCATCGCGTTGATGCCGTAGGATCCGTCGCCGTGCAGGACGACCACCTGCGTGTCCGGGCGCGCGACCTTCGCGCCGACGCCGAACGGCAGCCCCACGCCCATGCACCCGAAGGGGCCGGAGTTCAGCCGATGGCCCGCCGTGAAGGTCGGGATCGACTGGCGCCCGAAGTTGAGGATCTCCTGACCGTCCACGACGAGGATCGCGTCGCGACGCAGGAAGTCACGGACCTCCTTGCAGAGCCGGAGCGGGTGGATCGGAACCTCGTCGGAGCTCATCGCCTTCTCCGACTCGAGGGCCTTCTCCATGTCGAGCGCCTTCAGCTTCCCGACCCACGCGCCGTAGCGTCCCTTGTCGAGCCTGCCCCGCGCCTCGGTCGTCAGCTGCTGCAGGACGGCGCGGGCGTCGCCGAAGATGGGGACGTCCGCCGGGCGGTTGTGGCCGAGCTCGGTCGGGTCCACGTCGACCTGGATGACTTTCAGGTTCTCGGCGAATCGAGGCGCACGACCGAACTGGATGACGTAGTTGAATCGGGTGCCGACGTTGAGGATGACGTCCGCCTCCGCGAACGCCTTGGCGCGGGCGAAGAGGAACGCGAGGTCGTGGTCCTCCGGGACGGACCCGCGGGAGATCGGCGTCGTGTAGAAGGGGATCCCCGCCGTCTCGACGAAGGTCTGGAGCGCCGACGCGGCGTCCGACCACCACACGCCGCTTCCGGCGATGATCAGCGGCCGCTCGGCCCGCCCGAGCAGCGCGATCGCTTCCGCGATCGCCGCCGGATCGCCGTGGGCGCGGGGTGCGGGCCTCCACCGGGCCGGCATCGTGACGGAGGACTCGTCGACGACCTCGCCCAGGATATCGCCGGGAAGGTCGAGAAACACGGGCCCGGGTCGGCCCGACGTCGCCTGACGGAAGGCCGTCGCCACGACATCGGGAATGCGCTTGGCGTCGAGGATGCGCGTGGCCCACTTGGTGATCGGCTTGAACAGCGAGAGCTGATCG
>QHSV01000439.1 GCA_003221655.1 Candidatus Rokuibacteriota bacterium | reverse complement strand
CATCGAATCCAGATCTCGATCTTCCGCTGGCCGGCGGGCTTCCGGACCCGGCACTGCGTGGTCATCGACGCGATCCACCACTCGTGGTTCCGTCCCGAGGGCGACGCCGCGACGCTGATCGGCGTCGAGCTCGGCGTGGGGCACGCCGAGCCCGACAGCTTCGACGAGGGCGTCGACCCGGAGTTCGTGGCGATGTGCCGCACGGCGCTGACCGCCCGGCTGCCGGCCTTCGGCGAGGCGACGATGCGCGGCGGCTGGGCTGGAATGATCATGATGAGCGCCGACGGCCGCCCGATCATCGATCAGATCCCATCGGTCGCGGGACTCTACTGCATGCTGGGCGACTCCGGAACCTCGTTCAAGACGTCGCCGGCGATCGGCCGGTGTCTCGCCGAGTGGATCGTCGACGGCAAGTCGCGCACCGTCGACCTCACTCCGTTTCGGTCCACGCGTTTCGCCGAAGGCCTGCCCTGGCAGGACGAGGATAACTACGGTGGCGAGCGCCTGACGATCTCCCGTTGAGCGCTCAGCGGCCGAGCGCGGCCAGCATCTCCTCGACGCTCGTGAGCTTCACCCGGGGTCGGCCCTGGGCGCGCCCGCGCGCGACCTCGATCTGGTCGAGCTTGAGCCAGTCGGTGTAGGAGACGTAGTTCGGCTGGCGCTGGCGGACGAGCGCCTCGGCGGCGGCCGCCCCCGGGCGCGTCGGCTCGAGCACGGCGCCCCGGGCGAGATCCTCGAACATGCACTCGACGGTCTCGGCGGCATCCGGCTTGTTCGTGCCGATGACGCCCGTCGGGCCGCGCTTGATCCATCCGGCGGCGTACGTCCCGACGACCGGCTGCTTGGTGTCGGGATCGAGCACGCGCCCCTTGTCGTTCAGGATGACGCCCCAGCTCTCGTTGAACGGCACGCCCGGCAACGGCACGCCGCGGTAGCCGACCGAGCGGAACACGAGACCGACCGGGAGCTCCTCGAAGCGGTCGGTCGCGCGCGGCTGCAGCGCGCCCGTCGACGTGGCGTAGAGCTCATTGCGCACCAGACGCATCGCGGCGACGCGGCCGGCGCCGTCGCTGATCAGCTCGACCGGCGAGACGAGAAACCTCAGGACGAGCCGGCGCGATTTGCCGGTGGGCGCGCGTCGCGCGTATTCCCTGAGCATCTCGACCTTCTTCAGCGTGGCCCGGTCCTGGCTGCGCTCGACCGCGGCGCGGCTCAGCGGGTCGAGCTCGACTTCCTGGGGGATCGCCGTGATGTCCGCATCGGCCAGCTCGCCGAGCTCCCTCACCTCGGGATTGGTGAACGCGGCCTGGGCGGGCCCGCGCCGGCCGAGCAGGTAGACCTCCCTCACGCGGCTCTTGCGCAGTGCCTCCAGCGCGTAGTCGGCGATGTCGGTGGTCGCCAGCTCCTCCGGCGTCCGGCACAGGATCCTCACGACGTCGGCCGCCACGTTCCCGACGCCGACGACCGCCACGCTCTCCTGCGAGAGATCGAACGCGCAGTCTCGATAGTCGGGATGGCCGTTATACCAGGCGACGAACTCCGTCGCTGGATGGCTCCCGGTCAGATCCTCGCCCGGAATCCCCATGCGCCGGTCGGTCTGCGCGCCGGTGCAGTACACGATCTGGTGGTAGTGCGCTTGG
Source organism: Candidatus Rokuibacteriota bacterium (assembly GCA_003221655.1). Classification (GTDB taxonomy): domain Bacteria; phylum Methylomirabilota; class Methylomirabilia; order Rokubacteriales; family CSP1-6; genus AR31. Next base: position 3,648 of record QHSV01000439.1, on the reverse strand, counting down.
AGGTCCGCAACCGTCACGTCCTTGCCGAATTCGACGCCCCCGTAGAAGCGGAAGCGAGGGCTGGCGGCGATCTTGTCGAAGGCGTTGGTGACGAACTTGATCTTCTGGTGATCGGGCGCGACGCCCAGGCGCACGAGCCCGTAGGGTGTCGGCAGCCGGTCGAACATGTCGACCTCGACAACCACCTCCGGGTTGCGGAGCAGATGGTCGGCGGTATAAAACCCGGTGGGCCCGGCGCCGACGATCGCGACGCGCAACGGCCGCGCCGGCGTTCCCGTCGTGGGCGTCAACGCGTCTGCCCGCCCTCGCCCGCCAGGAGCTGCGTCTGCAGCGTGTCGACCTCGCCCTGGTAGTGATCGCGCTGCGCCTTCAGGACGTCACCGATCGACACCATGCCGACCAGCCGCCCCTGGTCCACGACCGGCAGATGACGGATCCTCCGCTCGGTCATGGTGTAGGCCACCGTGAGGAGATCATCGGGTGGCTGGCCCGTGATGACGTCGCGCGTCATCAGGTCGCCGACCGTGCGCGCGAAGAAACTCTCCTCCTTCTGTTCTCCGGGCGATCTGTTTCAAGAATAACCGCGCGCAGGCGTGAGGCGCCAGCTCGCGTCGGGCCACTCGCTCGAGCAGGGTGGCCCCGGCCGCCCCCTCCGTCCCGAGACCTTCTCCACCGAGCAGCGTTTCGGCGACGAGATCCTGCGCGATCTTCAGCACGCGCGCGGTGACGATCCGTCGCCGCCGCCGCTCGAGCTCGCCGCTCGTCTTGAGGTAGGCCACATGGCCGTCGAGCGCGTCAGCGATGGGCTCGATGCCTTCGTCGCGCGCTGCGGACGCGGGCAGGACGGGCGGCATCCAGGTCTCCTCGGGCGCGGGGATCAGCGTGAGCATCGCGCGGAGCTCGGCGACGATGCGGTCGGCGCCGTCGCGGTCGGCCTTGTTGACGACGTGCACGTCCGCGATCTCGAGAACACCGGCCTTGAGCGCCTGGACATCGTCACCGAGACCAGGCACCGAGACGACGAGGACCGTCTGAGCCAGACGCATTACGTCCACCTCGTCCTGCCCGACGCCAACGGTCTCGACGAAGACGAGGCTTCGTCCGGCGGCGTCCATGAGGTCGACGGCGTCCGCCGCGGCGCGACACAGACCGCCCAGCGCGCCGCGCGTCGCCATCGAGCGGATGAAGACGCCGGGATCGAGGGCCAGGTCGTTCATGCGGATCCGGTCGCCGAGGATCGCGCCGCCCGAGAACGGCGAGGACGGATCCACGGCGACGACGCCGACGGTGCGGCCGCGGGCTCGTGCCACCAGCGCGAGCGAGCGCACCAGCGTGCTCTTACCGCTGCCGGGCGCCCCCGTGACGCCGACGATCTGAGCGCGGCCCGTGTGGGGGTACAACTGAGCGCTCAGCGCTTCGGCCCGCTTGCCCCCGGACTCGACCCAGGTGAGCCCCCGCGCGAGGGCGCGGGTCGAGCCCCCCACGATCTGACTCGCGAGCGTCTCGACGTCGTCGGACATCATGGTGCCGTCAGCCATATTACGGCACGCGCCGACCGAGGCGAGCCTAGGAATCTAGGGGACGGGCGAGGCGGCTCGACCGCTGCGGGCGCGTCCCGATCTGCCCGGCAACGCGAGGCGGAGCTCCCGGCAGCGCTTGCGGAGGGTGTTGCGGTTGAGCCCGAGCAGCCGGGCGGCGCGGAGCTGGTTACCACCGGTCATCGACAACACGTGTCCCAGCAACGGCCGCTCCAGCAGCTCGAGCGCGTCACGGTAGAGGCGCGCCGGCCGCACCGCCGAAAGCCGCTCGACGAGCACCGGTACGGTCTCGGCGAGCGCGCGCACGAGACCGTCGAGCTCCACCGCTCTCTCGCCGCGACCGTCCGCGCGCTCGACCATGCGAGAACTGCTCATGGATTAGAAGAAGCTGTAATGAACAGCCAGGGTCATGGTGTCCTGGGTCTTCCCGGTCGGCACATAGCCGGGAGCACGGATCGCGAAGACCTTCTGGTTCGCCGAGTCGTGTCGGTACTCGAGCCGCGCAAACAGCCCCTTCCAGATGTTGTACTGAATCGTGGCGGTGACCCCGTACAGATCGAGCTTCGTACCCACCGGGGCCGCGAGGGTACGGACGCTCTCGGCGTCCTTGAAGTACTCGAGCCGAAGCGCGGTGCGTAGCTTATCGGTCCAGTCGTAGATCGCGTAGCCCGCCCACCCCCACCACGAGGCGGCGGGGCTATCGGAGCGAGTCCCCGAAGCAACGAGCGAGGCTTCGTTATACTCCCAGCCGTAGTCGACGTTCAGGCCGAGCGTGAGCCCCTTGATGCCGGTGTAGTTGCCGACCCAGTCGAGCACGGTGCGCGGGTTACCGTTTTCATGAGCCTGCTCGGGACCGGTGATCCAGCTGAGCGTCAGCGGAAGGTCCTTGATCGCCGTCACGGCGAACTGCCCTATGACGGACATCTGGCTGTTGTTGTCCCGGGCAACGTCCCAGCCGACGACCGGGCCCGCGGTGATCGTAAGCCACTCGAAAGGCGAGTACGACAGCAGACCGCCCACGTGGGTGAACGGGATCGCGAAGCCGAACATGAACGATCGTGAGAAATTCGGGTTTAGAGGCCCGTCGATGACCTCGTACCCGAGCAGCGTAACGAACTTCCCTGCCTTCACGGTGAGGCCACTTCCGATCGGGATCGTGTAAGAGGCGTAAGCGTCCTTGACATCGAACTTCGCTGTGTTGCGGAACGGATACGTGTCGTTGTCGCCACGGAACATACCGAGCGCATGGATCTTCTGCGCATCGATTCCCGTCGTGAGGGCGACGCCGTACCCGAAGGGATACTTCTCCGATGGGTCCTTCTTGATACTGAACTCCGCCGCATTGAACGTGTAGCCGTCTTCGTTGTCGAAAACCCGAAGCTCGTTGTTGGTGTGGCCCCGCCCCGACCGGCCCAGGTTCCACACCACGCTGTTCTCGATGTAGGCGAAGAGGATGTTCTCCTCCCACAACGTCTTGGGCTTCTCCTCCTTCTTGTCTTCGGGCTTGGTTTCAGCCGGTTTCGTCTCCTCGGGCTTGGGGGCCTGGCCGTACGCGGGCGCATTCAACGCCACGCCGAGGATCACCGCCGTGAAAATCATTCCGAGCCGTCGCGTCATCCGATCCTCCTCGGGGGTTAGTTAGACTGCGTTGTCGCCGCGCTCGCCGGTCCTGATGCGCACCGCTTCCTCGAGCGGTTCGACGAACACCTTGCCGTCGCCGATGCTGCCGGTCTTGGCGGCCACCGTGATCAGCGCCACGACCTTGTCCACGAGGCCGTCGGCGACGACGACCTCCACCTTCATCTTGGGCAGGAAGTCGACGGTATATTCGCCGCCGCGGTACATCTCGGTGTGACCTTTCTGCCGGCCGAAGCCCCGGACCTCGGTCACGGTCATGCCGATGATGCCGGCGCCCGTGAGCGCCTCCTTCACGTCGTCCAGCTTGAACGGCTTGATGACCGCCTCGATCTTCTTCATAGGTCTCTCTAACGCGAGCGCCCGGGCGCCATCGCGGCTGGTCCGGGCGCCCTCACCGCGGACGCCCCCATGACATGCACGAGCGTCGCCGGCCCGTGGATCTCGGGATACCCGTGAACGCCCATCTCGGGCA
>QHSV01000383.1 GCA_003221655.1 Candidatus Rokuibacteriota bacterium | reverse complement strand
CTTTTTGGACGGGGCCCTGGCGGCGCGAGGCTGCGTAACAACGGGCATCCCATTACTATGCCCCAGCGCGCGCGAACATCCACCAACCTTGCGGTGGCTACTCCCCGCGAATCTCCCGAAGCCGCCGCTTCAGCGCCGTCATCCGGTCGTTCATCTTTTCCGAGAGGGCCGAGGCCTTGGTCCTCTTCTTCGGTGAGATCCGTCGCACCACGGTCGGCGCGGGGGCGTGACAGTACGCGCAGCCGTGCTTCAACCCGTGCTTGCACTCGCTCATTCGATAGTGGCTCCCTGCTCCCATCCTACCGAATCGGTGGCAGTTCGCGAAATCGGTATACTCGCGCTCGCAGAGAAGGAGGGCCATGCGGGCGTTTCGCGAGATCAAGCCGCTCGTCTGTTCCTGTCGGAGTGGTTCGTGAAGGGCATGACCGCGGGCGCCATCAAGGGTTGAGTAGGCTATGCTAGCGCGCCAGAGGAGGGATTCCATGAGCGCTCACGCACTGTACCTGGTCCGGATGGACGTCGCTCACGACCACGAGGCGGCCTTCAACGAAGTCTACGACCGCGAGCACGTTCCCAACCTCCGGGGGGTGCCCGGAATACGGCGGGCCAGCCGCTACCGGCAGCCCTCGCCGACCGAGCCGCGCTACCTCGCCGCCTACGAGATGGACGGGCCTGGAGTCGTCGACAGCGCGGCGTGGAAGGCGGCCGGCGAGGTTGGCCGGTGGCCCACGGTGGTGCGTCCGCACACGATGAATCGTCATCGGGTCCTGTACGAGTGGGTGGGCGGGAACGCGGCGCTCACCGGGAAAACTCCGTACGTGTTCTGGGTCATGATGGACGTCGAGCCCCACCGCGAAGCCCTCTTCAATGACCTGTACGACAACGAGCACCTGCCGCTGCTGCTCAAGCTGCCCGGGTGCGTCAACGCCGTGCGCTACCGCACGGCGGCCGCTGGCGAGCCGCGCTATCTTTGCGCCTACGAGGTCGAGCGCACCGACTTGCCGATGTCGAAGCTGTGGAACGACACCTCGGACATCGGCCGGTGGAAGCCGGAGGTGCGGCCGTACACCTACAACAAGCATTACCTCGTCAGCGAACGGATCTTCTCGGCGTGAAGATCGCGCAGGTCACCGTCAACGTGTTGAGGGTTCCCGTCGATCGCCCCTACGTGGCGGGCGGGCGAACGGTCGACGCGAACTGGCACGTCCTGGCCCGGATCACCACGTCCGATGGGGTCGAAGGGATCGGCTACATCGTCTACCCGCGCCCGGATCTGATGACGACGATCGGGAACGCCGCGCGCGAGCTGGGCGAGCACCTGATCGGCATGAACGTGCTGGAGCCCGAGGCGGCCTGGGATCGACTGGCGCGGCGCGGTGACTGGGTGGGGCCTGGGGGGTTGCTCCACTGCGCCCTGTCGCCGCTCGACATCGCCGTGTGGGACGCGGCCGGTAAGACACTCGGCCAGCCGCTGCATCGTCTGCTCGGCGGATATCGTGATCGCCTCCCGACGTACGCGAGCGACGGCCTGTGGGTCAGCCTGTCGCCCGCCGAGCTCGCGGCATCGGCGAAGCGCCACGTCGAGAGCGGATTCGGAGCCGTGAAGCTGCGGCTCGGCAAGGAGGCGACGCCGGAGCTGGAGGCGCGCCGGGTCCTCGCCGTGCGCGAGGCCGTCGGACCGGACGTCCGGATCATGGTCGACGCGGTCGAGAGCTGGTCGCTCGTCCGCGCGCGACGCACGGGCCGCGTCCTTCAGGACGCGGGCATCGCGTGGCTGGAGGATCCCGTCCACCATCTCGACGTGGCCGGGCTCGCCGAGCTTCGGCGCCAGCTCGAGATTCCGATCGCCGCTGGCGAGCACTTGTATCACCTGGACGCATTCCGGCGGCTCCTCGAGGCACAGGCCGTCGACGTGGTCATTCTGGACCTGGCCCGGGTCGGCGGCGTGACGCCGTGGCGGAAGATCAGGCGCCCGGTCTCGGTCTCGAGCTCGACGAAGCGGCGGTGCGACGCCACCAGGTCGCCTAGCGAGCGAAACGACATGCCCGGCCGATTCACGGGTCAGGTCGCGATCGTCACGGCGGGTGGCTCCGGGATCGGCGCCGCCACGGCGCGGCGCTTCGCCGCGGAAGGCGCCGCGGTGGTGATCGCGGATCTGAGCGGCACGCGCGCCGAAGCGGTCGCGTCCAGCATCACGACGGGCGGCGGGCGGGCCGCAGCGATCAAGATGGATGCGTCCGATCCCGCCGCGATGCGGCGCACCCTGCAGCTGGCCCTGGACACGTTCGGCCGGCTCGACATCATGGTCAACAACGCAGGACTCGCGGAGCCGGCGCCGCTCGACGAGATCACCCTCGAGAGCTGGAACCGCGTGATCGCCGTCACCCTCACAAGCGTGTTCCTCGGCATGAAGCATTGCCTGCCGATCATGCGCGCCCGTGGCAAAGGCGTCATCGTCAACACGGCGTCGATCTCCGGCACGGGCGGCGACTACGGGCTCTCCTCCTACAACGCCGCGAAGGCCGGAGTCATCAACCTGACCCGCTCGGCGGCGCTGGAGAACGCCCGCCACCACATCCGCATCAACTGCGTGTGCCCCGGGGCCATCGATACGCGTGGCATCCAGATTCTCGGCCGCGAGCGCGCCGATGAGCTGCGACGCCAGCACGCCGCCGTGCACCCGATCGGCCGCGTCGGCGAAGCCGACGAGATCGCGAGCACCGTGCTCTTCCTGGCCTCCGAGGAGGCTTCGTTCATCACCGGCGCCGCGCTCGTCGTCGACGGCGGCCTCACCGCCCATACCGGCCTCCCCCACTTTCGGCGACCGACGCCCTAGCTCCCCGGCACGACGACGATCGTCCCATCGGCACGCCTGGCGTACACTGTGGCGCCGGCGGCGAGGTGCCGGCGACAGGAGGTCGCGATGATCGACCCGGCGTTCACGCTCGAGAAGAAGACCGCGATCGTGGTCGGTGCGGCGAACGGAATCGGGCGCGCGACCGCGCTCGCATTCGCGGCGGCCGGCGCCCGCGTCGCGTGCGCCGACGTCGAGGAGCCGGGCGCCAAGGCCACCGCAGCCGAGATCGAGAAGGGCGGCGCGCAGGCGCTGCCGCTGCATCTCGACGTCACGGACGGCGCCACCTGCCGCGCCGCCGTCGCCGCCACCGTCCAGCGCTTCGGCGGTCTCGACGTGCTGCTCTACGGCGCGGCCGACAGCGATAAGACCGCCACGGTGCTGGAGATGGACGAGGCCGCCTGGGATCGCGTGATCCGGATCAATCTCACGGGCGCATTCGTGATGCTCAAGGCCGCGCTCCCCGCGATGATCGCGCGCGGCGGGGGGAGCGTGATCCTCATCGCGTCCCAGCTCGGCCGGGTCGCCTCGCCCGGGCGTGCGGCATACTGCGCGACCAAGGGCGCCCTGATCCAGCTGGCGAAGGTGCTCGCCGCCGACCACGCGGCGCAGGGCATCCGCGCCAACACGATCTCGCCGGGCGCGATCGAGACCCGACGCATGCTCCGGCGCTGGAAGGACATGGACGAGGCACGGAAGATGATGGGCCCGAAGCACCTGCTCGGCCGCCTGGGTCTGCCCGAGGAGATCGCGCGCGCCGCCGTCTACCTGGCGAGCGATGCCTCGGCGTTCATGACGGGCAGCGACCTGCTCATCGACGGCGGCTACACCGCCATTTGACCCGGAGGAGTTTGCGATGATCGTCGACATCCACGCCCATTACTTCCCGAAGGAATACACTGATCTTCTCGTGCGTATCGGTGGTCGCAGCCTGCCGGAGTCGGCGCGGGCGTTGACGGCGCGACCGATACGGCAGGACGACTCGTCCGGGATCCCGACGCGCCTGCAACAGATGGAAGAGGCCGAGGTACAGATGCAGGTGCTCTCGCCGGCCGCGAGCCCGCCGTACGCCGAGAAAGAGGCCGACGCCGTCGAGGCGGCGCGGCTCATCAATGACACCTACGCCGAGCTCGCCCGGAAGTACCCGGGCCGATTCAACGCCGTCGTCTCGCTGCCGCTGCCGCACATTGACGCGTCCCTGCGCGAGATGGAGCGCGGGCTGGACCAGCTCGGCATGCTCGGCGTGTCGATGACCTGCTCCTGCTTCGACCGCTCCACCGCCGAGACGGAGTTCGAGCCGCTCTACCAGGAGATGAACCGACGCGGGGCTGTGCTGAACTACCACCCGATACAGAACGGCATCTGCTCGCCCATGATCAACGACTACGGCTTCACGGTCTCAGTCGGCGCCTCGCTCGAGGACGCCGCCATCGTCCTGCACCTGATCGCCCGGCGCGTGCCGGAGCGCTTCCCGAACATCAAGTACGTCGTCCCGCACCTGGGCGGCATCATCCCGATGCTGCTCCAGCGGCTCGACAACCAGGCCCCGCGCCAGCACCCGAACCTGCCGGAGCGCCCGAGCGTGACCGCTCGCCGCTTCTACTACGACATCGTCGGCCACGGCTCACAGGCGGCGCTGCTCTGCGCGTGGAAGGCGTTCGGCGCCGACCATCTCGTGGCGGGGAGCGACTATCCGGTCTTGCTAGCGTTCGAGACGTACCGGCAGAACTTCTTCTATCTCCGCGAGTCGAGCCTGCCGGCCGCGGACGTGGACAAGAT
>QHSV01000166.1 GCA_003221655.1 Candidatus Rokuibacteriota bacterium | reverse complement strand
TCAGGTGCTCGAATACAACCCCGACGACCTGACCATCACGGTACAGGCCGGAATCACCGCGGGCACTCTCGCCGCTCTGCTCGCCCCGCGACGGCAGTTCCTTGCGCTCGACCCTCCGGGCGCCGCCGCTCGGACGCTCGGCGGCATGACCGCGACCAACGCGAGCGGCCCGCTTCGGGCGCGGTACGGTACGATGCGCGATCTGCTGCTCGGCGTGCGCTTCGTGCAGGCCGACGGTGTCGTGACCTGGGGTGGGTCGAAGGTCGTGAAATCGGTGAGCGGCTACGATGTCCCGAAGCTGATGGTCGGCGCGCTCGGTACGCTCGGCGTCCTCGGGGAGCTGACGCTCCGGCTCCATCCGCTACCCGACGCGGAGGGCTCGTGGCTCGTGCTGCTGGCGTCGGCCGAGGCGGCGCAGGCCTTCGTCGAACGTGTCATCGCTTCGCCGCTCCAACCGAGCCGGATCGAGTTCTTCAACGACCGAGCGCTGAGATCGGTGCCGGTGGAGGCGGCGGCTGCCGGCGTGGCGCTCTCCATCGGGAGCGTGGCGGAGGCCGTCCGGGAGCAGGGGGAGCGCCTGGGCGCGATGGCGAAGGTCGACGGGGCGCGGATCGTGCCGTTGCCGGGGGCGTTCTGGAGCAGGGCCGCGCGCGCGTCGACGTCGGAGGGGAACGGGGCGGTTCTCCACGTAGCGTCACTCCCGAGCCGACTCGCAGAAACCGAGCGCGCGATCGGGGACGCCGTCCGGACGGCTGCGCCCCGAGGCGAGGTCTGGATCAGCGCTTCCGCGGCCCTCGGGACGTTTCGCGTCCGGGTCGGAAACGCCAGCGCTGCCGAGACTGCTGTGGCCACGACGCGCTTGCGGGCGCGGGTCATTGAGCTCGCGGGCAGCGTTGTCATCGTGCGCGGGCCGGCCGAGCTCCGGAAGACCGTGGACCCGTGGGGGCCGGTCGAGGCCGGGCCCTTCGCTCTCATGCGCGCGCTGAAGGACGAGTTCGACGCGAAGCGCGTGCTGAACCCCGGCCGCTTCGTCGGGGGCCTCTGATGGCGGCCGCCTTCCACACCGCCGAAGCTCCCGACCTCGACGAGATCCGGAAGTGCGTGCACTGCGGGATCTGCCTGCCACAGTGTCCGACCTACCGGGTGCTCGGCGAAGAGATGGACTCGCCGCGCGGCCGCATCTACCTGATGCGGGCGGCAGCTGAGGGCAGGGTGGGGCTGAGCCGGACCTTCCAGCGCCATCTCGACCTCTGTCTCGGTTGTCGCGCGTGCGAAACCGCGTGCCCGTCGGGCGTGAGGTTCGGCTCGCTCCTCGAGGCGACGCGCGCGGAGCTCCGTCGCGCCGGGCCGCCGGCGAAGCATCGACTGCTCCAGGCGTTCGTCTTCGCGGTCTTTCCCGAGCCGGCACGGCTGGGCGCGGCTCTCGCGCTCTTCAAGCTCTACAAGCGCTCCGGACTGCGAGCGCTCGTGCAGAGGACCGGCGTGCTGCGCCGGCTGCCGCGGCTCGCGGCGATGGAGGCCCTCCTCGAGGATGTTCCCGTGGCGGCGCCGCTCCCGGAATTTGTCTCCGCCCGCGGGCGCGTGGTCGGGCGAGTCGGGCTCCTGACGGGCTGCGTCCAGCGCCACCTCTACCCTGGCGTGAACCGGGACACGGCCCGCCTCCTCGCGCTGGCCGGCTTCGAGGTCGTGATCCCCAAGTCGCAGGGCTGCTGCGGTGCCCTCGAGCTTCACGCCGGGCGAGTGGACGCCCATGCGGCCCGAGCGCGCGCGCTCGCCGCCGCGTTTTCGGACGACCTCGATTTCGTCGTCACCAACGCCGCGGGCTGCGGCGCGGCGATGAAGGAGTACGGCCATCGGATTCCTGAGCTCGCGCGCTTCGGCGCGCGCGTTCGCGATGTCACGGAGGTGCTGGCGGACGCCGACTTGCCGCTCGGGCCCCTCGATCTGACGGTCACGTATCACGATGCCTGTCATCTGGCCCATGGCCAGCGGGTGCGGCATGAACCACGCCAGCTTCTGCGCCGGATCCCCGGGCTCAGGCTCGTCGAGCTCGCCGACAGCGATCTCTGCTGCGGCAGCGCGGGCGTCTACAATCTCCTCGAACCCGGCGTGGCGCGCGAACTGCTCGGACGCAAGCTCGCGCGTATCGTCGAGAGCGGCGCGCGGGTGGTCGCGGCGGCGAACCCGGGTTGCCTCCTCCAGATCGCCTGGGGGTGTCGGCAGCGCGGTCTGGACGTGACGCTCGTTCATCCCGTAGAGTTGCTGGCGAGAGCGGTCGATGCGCATCAGGGTTAAGGATCACGCAAAGCTCCAGCCGGACAAGATGGCGAAGATCGCGCTGGCGACCACCGCGCGGGCGCAGCTGGACCTCTACTGTGTGGCCCCGGGCCAGGACCAGAAGCCCCACACGCACGAGGATCAGGACAAGTTCTACGTCGTCCTCGAAGGCCGGGGGCGCTTCCGGCTCGGCGCCGTCGAGCACATCCTGGACGTCGGCGATGCCCTCGTCGCTCCGGCCGGCGTTGAGCACGGGCTCGTCAACGACGGCGCCGCGCCCCTGCTCGTCCTGGTCGTCGTGACCCCGCCTCCGCCCCACGCATGACGGGACGCGGGCGCGCGTCGCTGATGGTGACGTGCCTCGCCGACCTGTTCTTCCCCGAGGTCGGCATGTCCATCGTGCGCTTGCTCCGGAGACTGGGCGTGGTCGTGGACGTTCCCCCGAGCCAGACGTGCTGTGGTCTCCCGCTGTTCAACTCCGGCTATCACGCCGAAGCCGTGGCGGTCGCCAGGCGGACCGTCGCGCTCTTCAAGGATTCGGAACACGTCGTCGTGCCGTCGGGCTCGTGCGCGTGGATGGTCAAGCACGAGTACCCCGGGCTCCTGACCGAGACCGGGCTCGCGCGCGAGGCGCGGGACGTCGCGGCGCGCACCCACGAGTTCTCGCAGTTCCTGGTCCGGGTGCTCGGCGTGACGGAGTTCACCTCGGCCGTGCCCGGACGTGTCACCTACCACGATTCCTGCCACCTCCTCCGGGGGCTCCACGAGTCCCAGAGTCCGAGAACATTGCTCGGCAACTTGAGAGGCGCGGAGTTCGTCGCCCTGCCCGGCGCCGACGAGTGCTGTGGCTTCGGCGGCTCGTTCGCCGTGCGACTGCCCGAAGTCTCCTCGCAGATCCTCGCCAAGAAGCTCGCGAACGTCGAGGCCACTGGCGCCGGCTGCCTCGTCGCCTGCGACGCCGGCTGCCTCATGCAGATGGGCGGGGGGCTCAAGCGCCGGAAGTCGCGCGTGCGCGCCCTGCATCTCGCCGAGTTGCTCGACGGCAGCCCGCCGTGAGCGACGGCGAGCTCGCGATCCCGTTCCGACAGCGCGCCGGCAGCGCCATGAAGGACGCGTTCCTCCAGGAAGCCTTGACGATCGCCACGACCAAGTTCATCGACCTCCGCCGCGAGGCCTTCGAGGATTTCCCCGAGGGCGAGGCCCTCCGGGACCGCGCGCGGGCGATCAAAGAAGCCACCCTCCAGCGCCTCGACCACTATCTGGAGACGCTCATCGCGAACATCGAGCGGCTCGGCGGCCACGTCCACTACGCGAAGACGTCCGAAGAGGCGCGCGCGATCATCGTCGACATCGCGCGCAGGACGGGCGCCCGCATGGCCGTGAAGTCCAAGTCGATGGCGACCGAGGAGATCCACCTCAACGAGGCGCTCGAGCACGCGGGGATCACGCCGGTCGAGACCGACCTCGGCGAATACATCATCCAGCTCGCCCACGAGCGCCCCTCGCACATCATCGCGCCGGCGATCCACAAAACGAAGGGGCAGGTGGCCGACCTGTTCGGCCGGGAGTTCAAGCGCCGGGTGGAGGCCGATCCCGAGGTGCTGACGAAGATCGCCCGCGACGAGCTCCGAGAGAAGTTCTTGCAGGCGGATCTCGGGATCACCGGCGCCAACTTCGCGGTGGCCGACACGGGGACGGTCGTCCTCGTCACGAACGAGGGCAACGGCCGGATGGTCACCTCGTTGCCGCGGGTCCACGTGGCGGTGATGGGAGTCGAGAAAGTCGTGCCCTCACTGACCGACCTCATGGTCTTCCTCGCGATCCTCGCGAAGAGCGCGACGGGCCAGAAGCTCTCCGTCTACACGACGCTCGTCCGGGGACCGCGGCGGGCGGCGGAGCTCGAAGGCCCCGACGAGTTCCACCTGGTCCTGCTCGACAACGGGCGGATCGCTCAGCTGGGAGGCCCGCTGCGCGAGGCGCTCTCTTGCCTGCGCTGCGGCGCGTGCCTGAACGTGTGTCCCGTGTATCGGCAGATCGGCGGCCACGCGTACGGCTACACGTACCCCGGCCCGATCGGCATCCTCCTCACGGCGATGCTCGAGGGCTCACGCGCGGTGAAGGATCTCGCCCATGCGTCCTCGCTCTGCGGCGCCTGCGCCGACGCGTGCCCGGTCCGCATCGATATCCCGCGGATGCTCATCGAGCTGCGCCGCGAGGTGGACGAAAAGAAGATTGCGCCGTGGGTCGAGCGCGTGGCGTTCACGCTGCTGGCCCGGTTGCTCACGCGCCCGGCGCTGTATCGGCTCGCGGCCAGCGCCGGCCGCGTGCTGCAGCGGCCCTTCGCCCGCGAGGGAACGATCAGCCGGCTGCCGTTCTTCCTGAATGACTGGACGAGGACGCGCGACCTGCCCGCGGTGGCGGCGCGCACCTTCCAGGAGCGCTGGGCCGCGGAGCAGGGCCGCACGCGGTGACCACCAAGGGAGAGTTCCTCGCGAGCATCCGTGCGCAGATGCGCACGGCGCGGGACCTGTTCCCCGCCTCGGCCGCCAAGCGCCCCGAGCATCCGGCCGCCGAGGCCGACACCATCCGCCGGGAGCTCGCCGAGCGGTGGCCCGCGAGTCTGGAGAAGTTCCGTGTGGAGTTCGAGCGCGTCGGCGGCGTCTTCTATCGCGTCACCTCTCTCGACGAGGTGCCCGCGGTCGTCGGCCGCCTCGCCCGCGAGCGCGAGGCGCGCGGACTGGTGGCCTGGCATGCCGCGGCGCTCGGCGCCGATCTGGCGCCGGCGCTCGAGGCGCAGGGGCTGGACGTCCACGAGATGCCGGCCGGCGAGACCGCCGCCGCGGCCGAGCGAGAGCGAGTCCGGGCGATCGCGGCCGGGGCCGACCTCGGGCTCACCGGCGTCGATCTCGCCGTCGCCGAGACCGGCACCCTGATCCTGGTGTCGGGCGCCGGGCGCCCGCGCTCGACGTCGTTGCTGCCGCCCTGTCACATCGCCGTCTTCGATCGCACCGCGCTCGTCGAATCGCTCGGCCAGGTGGGCGTCTTCCTCGAGGCCTGGCACCGGGATGGCGCGCCACCCACGACGGGCGCCGTCATCAACTTCATCACCGGGCCGAGCCGGACGGCGGACATCGAGCTCACCCTGACGCGCGGCGTGCACGGGCCCAAGGAAGTGCACGCGATCTTCGTCGAGCAGGGCATCCGTGACTGAACGGTACTTCACGGCGGCCGAAGTGGAGGCGCTGATCCCGAGGCTCGCCCGGATCATGGAACGCGTGATGGCGGCGCACACCGAAGCGGGCGCAGCGCGGGATCGACTGCAGGCCGAGCAGCAACGGATCGCCGGCGCCGGCGGCGCTGTGCTCGACCGCCGGGCCTGGCGCGCCGAGCAGGAGGGCATCGAGCGGATGACGAGCGAGATCCAGCGCGGTCTCGACGAGATCCAGAAGCTCGGCGGCGTGCCCAAGGACCTCGGCCTCGGGCTGGTCGACTTTCCTCACCTCCGCCGTGGCGAGGAAGTCAACCTCTGCTGGAAGTACGGCGAGCGCAAGATCCGCCACTGGCACGGACTGGACGAAGGCTATACCGGGAGGAAGCCGCTCTGAAACCCTACGCCGCCGTTCTCTTCGATCTCTTCGACACGCTGGTCCGCTTCGATCGTGAGCGGATGCCCGAGATCCAGATCAACGGGCGCACCGTGCGCTCCTCGGCCGGAATGCTGCACGCGATCTTGAGGACGCAGGCACCCCATATCGGTCTCGAGGCTTGCTACGAAGCGCTCGGGGACAGCTGGCGGGAGGCGGAGCGCCTGCGCGCGATCGACCATCGCGAGGTGGCGGCCCCGGAGCGTTTCGCGCACTTCTTCCGCCGGCTCGGGCTGGACGAGACGGCGCTGCCGGTCGGGTTCGGACGGACGCTGATCGACGCCCACCGTGGGGCGCTCGGACGCGCCGCCGAGTTCCCGGCGCACCACGGCCCGCTGCTGCGCCGGCTCGCCGAGCGCTACCGACTCGCGGTCGTCTCGAACTTCGACTACACACCGACGGCGCTCGATATTCTCGAGCGCGCAGGCGTTGTAGAGCTGTTCGACGCCGTCGTCGTGTCGGACGAGGTCGGCTGGCGCAAGCCGAGGCGCGACATCTTCGATGCTGCGTTTGTGCGCCTGGGCGTACGCCCGGAGGAGTCGCTGTTCGTCGGAGATCGCGCCGACATGGACGTGCTCGGCGCCCAGCAGCTCGGGATGGATGCCGCCTGGATCAACCGGGACGGGGAGCCGCTACCGTCAGGGGTCGCGCCGCCGACCTACGAGATCCGCGACCTCGCCGAGCTGGCCCCGATCCTGAACCTCTGAGGGGCCCGCCGGTATCCTATGAAAAGGAGGAGCCGCGACAACACATGCGTAAGGTGATCATCATCGGCTCGGGACCCGCCGGGTACACGGCGGCCATCTACGCCGCACGCGCCAACCT
This sequence comes from Candidatus Rokuibacteriota bacterium, assembly GCA_003221655.1. Classification (GTDB taxonomy): domain Bacteria; phylum Methylomirabilota; class Methylomirabilia; order Rokubacteriales; family CSP1-6; genus AR31. The sequence continues at coordinate 3,762 of QHSV01000166.1, read as the reverse complement.
GGCGCCCCTCATGCTCACCGGCCTGCAGGCCGGTGGCCAGCTCACGCTCACCACGCTCGTCGAGAACTACCCGGGCTTCGTCGACGGCATCCAGGGACCCGAGCTGATGGAGACGATGAAGAAGCAGGCCGAGCGGTTCGGCACCGAGATGATCGCCGAGGACGCGACGGCGGTGGACTTCCGGCGCCGACCGTTCGTGGTGCGCGCGGGCGACGCGAGCTACGAAAGCCAGACGGTGATCATCGCCACCGGGGCCACCGCGAAGATGCTCGGGCTCGATGCGGAGACCAAGCTCATGGGGCGGGGCGTGTCCACCTGCGCCACGTGCGACGGCTTCTTCTTCAAGGACCAGAACATCATGGTCGTGGGCGGCGGCGATGCCGCGATGGAGGAAGCGCTCTTCCTCTCGCGGCTCGGGCGGAAGGTCGACGTGGTCCACCGACGCGACAGCCTCCGCGCCTCCAAGATCATGCAGGAGCGCGCCCTCAAGAACCCCAAGATCGAGGTCATCTGGAACAGCGCCGTCGACGCCATCGCCGACGTCGACCAGGGCAAGGTCACGGGCGTGCGCCTGAAGAACCTCAAGACGGGCGCGCTCGACGAGCGTCCGGTCGACGGCCTCTTCATCGCGATCGGGCATCAGCCGAACACGCAGATCTTCCGCGGCCAGATCGAGCTCCTGCCCAACGAGTACATCAAAGTCGTTCCGGGCACCACCCAAACATCGGTGCCGGGCGTCTTCGCGGCCGGCGACGCCCAGGATCATGTCTACCGTCAGGCCGTGACCGCGGCCGGCACGGGCTGCATGGCCGCGCTCGAGGCCGAGCGCTACTTGGAGACCGCGCCGGCGCGCTAGCTGCTGTATCATGTGAGCGACTGCGGAGGGAATCGGGGCGAACGTGCTTGAGCAAAAGGAGAGCGACGCCATGGCCACGCCGGTCACCGTCTACAGCAACATCGGCTGAGGGGCCTGCCACAAAGCGATGGAGTATCTATCGCAAAAGGGCATCCCGTTCACCGAACGGAACGTCGGCCGCGACCCCAAGGCGCGCGAGGAGCTGATGGCGCTCGGGCTCACGTCGCTGCCGGTGCTCCTCATCGGCGACAAGCGGCTCACCGGCTTCAACCCGGCCCAGATCGATGCGGCCCTGAGCGCCTCGTAGGCGCGGAGGCGGTATGGACGAACCCGCAGCGGCCAACATCAATAAGATGTGGGCGTATGCTCGCAAGTACGCCGAGAAGTCGGGCACGTCGCTTCACCCCGACCGGACCGTCACCGAGACGGTCGTGACGGGGCTCGCCCGGCACATCGAGCAGGTCGGCAAGCCTCTTTGCCCCTGCAACTTCTACCCGGATCCGGCGGCCGAGGCGAAGCAGCGCCGCTGGATATGCGCCTGCGACGAGATGCAGAAGTACAAGTACTGCCACTGCCTGCTCTTTGTCACGCCCGAGGGTTTGCCCATCACCGAGTACCTGCCCGAAGACCACGAGGGGCGTCAGGCGTACGGCGTCGTGCCGGACCCCGTTCCCGACAAGGGACGGGCGATGGCGCGGGTCCTCGACCGACACCAGGCGGAGACCTCGACGGGCGGGTAGTACCCCAGCACGATCGTCTGCGGCCAGGCCGAGCCGCTCTCCATCAGCGGCCGAGACTTCGACGCCGTCAGAAAAGCCATCGCGGCTCCCGGCCCTCTGTGTCACAGTCGTAACGGCAAGGAGGGCGACATCCGCGTGCGACGACTACGGCTCACGCCGCTCCTGTTGGTGAGCGCGGTCGCGGCGCTCCTCCTCATCGCCTGCGATCGGAAGCCGGGCGCCAATGTCACGTCAATCAAGGTCGTGATCGCCGACTACAGTAAGGATCACACGCGACCCTTCTGGCAGATCCTGTCCGAGACATACACGCAGCAGACGGGCGTGAAGGTTGACCTGCAGGTCGTGGATTGGAACTCGATCGACCAGCAGATCACCACGATGATCCAGAACAACCAGCCGCCGGACGTGCTGAATCTGAACTCCTTCTCCAGTTACGCGAAGGACGGGCTGCTTCATTCGGCCGACCAGGTCATGTCGCTCAAAACCAAGGACGATTTCCTGGCGACGTTCACCCGGGGCGGCGAGTACCAGGGCAAGCTCTATGGCTTCCCGATCCTCTCGAGCGCGCGGGCCTTCTTTTACAACAAGGATCTGCTCGCCCGGGCCGGCGTGGCGGCGCCCCCGAAGACCTGGGACGAGTTCGTCAGGGCCGCGCAGCGAGTCCAGGCTCTCGGCAAGGGGACGATCGGCTACGCGCTGCCCCTGGGCCCCGAGGAGGCCCAGGCCGAGTGGTCGATCTGGATGTGGAACAACGGCGGCGACTGGAAGTCCGGCGATCGGTGGATGATCAACAGCGACAAGAACCTCCAGACGCTGCAGTTCCTCTCGGACCTCGCCAACAAGCACAAGGTGACCCAGGTGAACCCGGGGAAGACCAACCGGACTGACGGCGCCTTCCAGCTCTTCAAGGACGGCAAGGTCGGCATGGTGATGGGCTTCAGTCCGCTGGCCAAACAGCTCGACGCCGAGGGCAAGGTCAACTACGGCGTCGCCGAGATGCCGACGAACGCGGGCACTGCCGTGACCCTGGCCGTCGAGGACTATCTCTTGGCCTTCAAGAAGCCCGGGAATCAAGAGGCCGTCACGAAGTTCCTCGAGCTGTACTACCAGCCCGAAACCATCACCCGGTGGATCACCGCCGAAGGCTTCCTCCCGGTCACCAAGTCCGGCCTGGACCGGATGCGCGCGGACCCCAAGGTCAAGCCCTACCTCGACGCGCTGCCGAACGCGAAGCTGGTCCCGACGACTGATGCCGCATGGGACAAGGTGAAGCTCGATGTTCAGCAGAACATCGGGCTGGCCGTGCAACCGGGCGGCAACCCCAAGCAGGTCCTCGACCAGCTACAGCGGAACGCCACCGCCGCGGCGGGCGGTCGCTGACGGTGCGCGGTCCTCGCCGCGCGCGGCGAGCGACCGGCTGGCAGGCGCTCCTTTGGCTCGGGCCGAGCCTCGTGCTCATCGGCGGCGTCGTGGCGTATCCGGCGGCGCAGCTCGTCAGGGCATCGCTCAGCCAGTACTCGGTCACGGGTCTCTACCAGGGCTCCGTCGGCCTGCGGAACTACGCGCGGCTGCTCCGGCAGGAGGCGCTGACCACGGTCGTGGCGAACACCGTGGTCTGGGTGACGGTCATCGTCGTGGTCACCCTCCTGATGTCGCTGGGGCTCGCGCAGTTCCTCGACAAGAGCTTCCCGGGTCGGCGGCTGGTCCGCTGGGCGCTCATCGTGCCGTGGGCGGCGTCGGTGATCATGACCTCGAAGCTCTTCGTGTGGATCTACGATTATTACTTCGGAATTCTCAACCCGGCGCTCCAGTCGCTCGGCGTCATCGGCCACCCGGTGGACTGGCTCGGCGACGACTCGACCGTGATGGGCGCGATGGTCACGGTGGGAATCTTCGTGTCGCTCCCGTTCACGACGTACGTCTTGCTCGCCGGGCTCCAGGCGATCCCGCCGGACGTGTTCGAGGCGGCGCGAGTCGACGGCGCCTCGGCGTGGCGGACGTACCGGTTGGTGACGTTCCCGTTGCTGCGGCCGGCTCTGCTGGTCGCCGCCGTGCTGAACATCATTTACGTCTTCAACTCGTTTCCGATCGTGTGGACGCTCAACGACCGCAACCCCGGCTTCGGGCACGACACGATGATCACGTACATGTACAAGATCGCGTTCA
>QHSV01000382.1 GCA_003221655.1 Candidatus Rokuibacteriota bacterium | reverse complement strand
CGCTGGTAGAGAAGCCAGAGGGCTGACCGTGCTCTGGAACGGGCAGCGGGTCGTGCTGGACATGGCGATTCGAGCGCTGGACCATCCGCTCACCACGCGCTATCGCCCGGCGCTGGTGTTGGGCGCCCTCCGCGAGGACGTGTGGTACGTTCCCCTGATCGGCGCGGTGCTCGAGGGGCCGCCCCTGACCCACTTCTATCGTCCGGGACTGCCGGGCGGGCTGGTTCCCTTTCTCACGCCGGGACCGCGCTGGCGGGCCGATCGCCTGTTCGCGCGCGCTGTCGAGCACTATCGCGAGGGCCGGCCGGCCGCGGCGTTCGTTCAGCTGGGGCGGGCAGCGCACCTGCTGATCGACATGGCCTGCCCCGCGCACGCGCAACGCACGGTCCACATGATCAGCGATTCGTTCGAGTGGTACGTCGAAGGCAACGCCCGAGCCCTGGAAAATCTGCCCGTGCCCGCCGTCGCTCCTCGAGGCCGCGCCTCGGAGCTCGTCGAGGACCTCGCCCGCCAGACCCAGCGCTTCGCGCCAGACACGACCAACAGCCCATGGGGTCGCCTCTTGTGGAAGGCGGGCCTGCGACGAAAGATTCCCGTGCCCGTCCTGAGCGATCAAGCTCGTGAGTTGATCCCCCTGGCCGCCGGCCACGCGGCCGCGTTGCTGCGGCTCTTCCTCCGCCAGGCGGCGGGCGACGCGGTCGTCGTCGTACGGACCGCTCCCGTGCTCGAGACGCCTCCCGCGCTCGGGACGCCGGGGCCGTAATCACGATCTAGAGAAGGAGATCCGTGACTGGACGCGTTCCATGAGCACGAGGCTCGAGGACCCGGGGCCGGCGGCGAGCGTGCTCGACGGTCACAAGAGGAGCAAGCGGTCGTCCGGCTGCACGCCCAGAAGCATGCGGCCACTCGTCTCATACTGCTTGGGAGCGATTCCGATATGCTGCGTCACAGCGTGGATATCCCGGACGTGACGCTGGAGAGGATTCTTGCGATAGTTCGCACTCCCTCCCCCGGCAGCGTAGGCAAGCTCCACGGCAGAGAGCGCACTGCGCGTCGAACCTGCGGCCCTCGGATTAGAGCCCGCGCGCCGGATCGCGCTTCCGAGCCAAGCGCCGCGGATCGCGCTATACGTTTCGCCTGATGGTGCTCAGCGTCCTCGAGCCAGAGGATGGTGACCCCCACGCGTCGGTGAACCGGGTCACGACCTGAAGCTGCATCGGCAGGATCGTGACGGGCTCACCTGTCATTTTTCGTGACTGGCCCCACAAAACTCCACAGACGCGACTATGGCCTAAAAGGGATCTCGACTCGTTTGTCGCTCGTGCGCACACGGATCCGCAGATCGGCAAGGGCTGAACTGGGCGGCGGCCCGGTTCCGCGGTAAGTCCCGGGCTCGGGACCGGGGTCCAACGGGATGTCGAGTACAGTGCCGTCCGCCATGCTGACGACGAGAGAAACCTCGGCTCCGGCGAGGGGCTGCCCAGCGGCGTCCGAGATCCGCGCGGCGTAAGCCTCCCCCTCCGAAGCCGCCGCAGGGTTGCGAACCAGTTCCACCCGCGGCAGGCCTGCAAACCGCGGCGAAACAACATCGCGCCTCTCCGCGGCCGGCGGCGGCATGGTGGCGACCGGGCCGGGCGCTGGCTTGCGCTGTGTGCTCGCGTCGCGCGGCCGCGCAACTTCCTGGCTCTGGCGCGGGCGCACGGCCTCCGGCCTCTCCGGCCCCTCGGCCTGAGGCACTTCAGGGGCCTGGGAGGTCGGCGAAGGATTCTCGGCGACCGGCGGAACCTGCGCCAGAGGCGCTTGCGGGGTCGGAGACGGTGGCGCTCCGGCGCGGGTCCGACTCATAAAGGTCTTCACCGCGGGCAACTGGGAAAGCAGAACCAGCATCACGCCCACTAGCAGCATCGCAATCAACCACGAACCGATCCGGAACTGCCCGCGCTTGAACTGGAGGATGCGCTCAAGCTCGCGATCGTCCTCATCGGAATCGCCGAGCGAGAGGCGGTCGATCGGCGACCTCGGGACGTCCGGAGCAAGCCGGTCAGCGATCCTCAGCGGGCTGGCGACTGGGGCCGGGACGATGGAGTAGCCCTTCTTCTTCAACGCGAGGTCGACGTACGGGTGGCGGCGGCGATCGACGGACGGCCGATCCGCCGCGCCGGGTTTCGCCTCTGAGGGGTTGGCTCGTCGGCGGTCCTGGACAATCTCGAACTCGTCGTCCGGGTCCAGCGACATCTGGAGGGCCTGGAGGAACTCGCCGGTCACGAGCCGATCCTTGGAAACGATGCACAGGCGCTTGGGCTTCGCCCTGGATCGCGGAGATCCGACGTCATCCGGCTCTCGATCCTGATCCGGCATGTCGACCTCTTCTAGTCGCTGCCGGACAGTGGACCCACGGCGCTCAGCTCCGTGGCCCGACCGGGCGACCGACGGATCGTCGTGCGTGATCACTGCCGCGGGAGCTGAAACTGGCCCGGCGGCAGTCGCCAAGGGTTGACCGCACCTATGGCAGAAGCTATTTGCAGGAGGATTAGGTATTTGGCAGGCGAAGCACAACACTTCGAGCTGCGCGCCACATTGGCCGCAGAACTGTGCGCCAACGGGACTCTCATGCTGGCATCGGAGACACTTCATCCCGGGCTCCTACAGCTAGGTCGGTGAAGGGTTCGAACTGCCTTCCACCATACGCAACCGCGGCGTTCAAGAGCAAGTGCTCGTGGTGACCGGTCGCCGACGCCGCGAGCCAAGCGAGTGCGCGAGTTGGACTACTCCCGGTCACACGGCCCGTGGCCGAGTAACGTCGGGACGATCAAGAGCAGCCCGCTCGGCGATGTAGCTTCGCATGCTTCGCTCAGTCCTCGCTGAGCCACACGTCCTGGAGTTTCTGGTTCGAGTAATGATTCGGCGGCGCCACGTAGTTCTTCACCTTCGCCCAGTGCACCACGCTCCGCGCCCACCAGATGCCCGGGATGTAGTACACGTGCTCGAGCACGATCTTCTCGATCTCGTTGATGAGCTTCTTGCGTTCTGTGGAATCCAGAGCCCTCGCCTGGCGCGTGAAGAGGTCGTCGATCCTCGGATCGGAGAATCGCCCCCAGT
>QHSV01000381.1 GCA_003221655.1 Candidatus Rokuibacteriota bacterium | reverse complement strand
CGCGACGACGCTCGCGATCAATCTGGGTGTGTCGATGGCCGAGCGCGCCGAAGGCAAGACGCTGCTCGTGGAGCTCGACACCCGGCAGTCGGACATCGTGACGTTCCTGGATCTCAAGCCCCGCTACTCGATCCACGACGTCGTCGAGAACATCGGGCGAATGGACGAGTCGCTGCTTCGTGGACTCCTCACGCGGCACGCGAGCGGGCTCTGGACCGTGCCCGGGCCGACGCGGCTCGAGCGCGGTCAGTTCAGTCCCGAACAGGTCAGCGGCGCGATCGAGGTCCTGAGGTCATACTTCGACCACGTGCTGATGGACCTCCGGCACGAGTTCGACCCCGGGACGATCGCGGCGCTCGAAGCCTCGGACGTGATCCTGTTCGTGACGAGCCTCGACGTCGCCGCCCTGCGCTCGGGAGCGGCGGCGCTGGCGGCCTTCCGACACCTGGGCCTCGACTCGAAAAAGATCAAGGTGGTCGTCATGCGCGACGGGACCGGGGACAGCGTGACCGTCAGACACGCACGGAACACCCTCGGGCTCCCCGTCTACTGGCGAACGCCGAGCGATTACCAGACCGTCGTCGCGTCGATCAATGCGGGCCGGCCCGTGGTGTCGACGTCGCCGCGGGCGAAGATCTCGAAGAACCTGCGCGAGCTTGCGGAAACGCTGTGCGGTGACGGGCGGACGGGGGGAGGCCCCACCCGCAAGCGGGCGTTCCTGTCCATGGCCTGGCCGATAAAACGCCTTTCGGGAGCGTAATCCATGGCTCTTTTTCGTGATCGGAGTGACGGAGTGGTGGCGGCCCAGGCCGCCAACGGCAATGGGACCGCGGAGCCATCCCGCCGGGTCGACACCGCGCGCTACGACCTGAAGACGCGGGTGCATCGGCAGCTCATCGAGCGGCTCGACCTGGCGAAGCTGTCGTCGCTGCCCAGCGACGTCGTGCAGCAGCAGATCAGACGGATCGTCGAGGACATGCTCGTTGCCGACGAGACGCCGCTGAGCCGGCAGGAACGCGAGGATCTCGTCCGCGAGGTCCAGGACGAGACGTTCGGGCTGGGCCCCATCGAGCCGCTGATGCAGGATCCCACCGTCGCCGACATCCTCGTCAACGGAGCCCACGAAGTGTACGTGGAGCGGCGCGGCAAGCTCGAGCGGACGAACGCGATCTTCCGTGACGACGCCCATCTCCTGCAGATCATCGACCGCATCGTGTCGGCCGTGGGCCGCCGTGTCGACGAATCGTCGCCCATGGTCGACGCCCGCCTGCCGGACGGCTCCCGGATCAATGCCATCATCCCGCCGCTGGCGCTGGACGGCCCGGTGCTGTCGATCCGGCGATTCGCCGTCGATCCACTGAAGATGAGCGATCTCATCGTGAATGGGACCGTGACGCCGGCGCTCGCCGACGTGCTGCGGGGAGCTGTTCAGGCCCGACTCAACATCCTGGTGTCCGGCGGTACCGGCGCCGGCAAGACGACGCTCTTGAACGTCCTCTCGAACGCCATCCCGGCGACGGAGCGCATCGTGACGATCGAGGACTCGGCGGAGCTCCAGCTCCAGCAGGACCACGTGGTCCGGCTGGAGACGCGCCCGCCGAATATCGAGGGCAAGGGGGCGGTGGCGCAGCGGGACCTCGTCCGGAACGCTCTTCGGATGCGCCCCGACCGCATCGTGGTCGGCGAGGTGCGCGGCGGCGAGGTCCTCGACATGCTGCAGGCGATGAACACCGGGCACGACGGCTCGCTCTCCACCGTGCATGCGAACTCGTCGCGAGATGCCCTGTCGAGGCTCGAGACGATGATCCTCATGTCGGGCCTTGCGCTCCCAGTGCGCGCCATGCGCGATTACATCGCCTCCGCGCTCGACGCGATCGTCCACGTCGCCCGTCTCAGCGACGGCACCCGGAAGGTCGTCCGCGTCACCGAGATCGTCGGAATGGAGGAGGACGTCATCACCTCGCAGGACATCTTCATATTTGAGCAGGGCCGTCTTGGCCAGGCCGGCTACGAACCCGAGGAAACACAGCTGCTCAAGGCGCAGGCGACGGCGTCGCGCCTCGACGTCGTGGCCGGGCGGAGCTCTCTGGTGGCCCAGCTGACCGCGCTCGCCCAGCAGGCCGGGTCGCGGCAGGCGGCGGGCGATCTGCTTCTGCTCCTGGCGGTGTTCATCGGGATCGGGGCCGCCGTCGGTGGCTGGCGGACCGGCAGCGCCGGCGGCGCATTGGTCGCCGGGATCGTGTCGGGATTCCTGCCCGTTGGCTACTTCCTGTACAAGCGGCAGCGGCGCCTGCAGCGCTTCCAGGAGCGCTTCGCCGACGCGGTGGACATGATCTCGCGCTCCATGCGAGCCGGGAACGCGCTGACGAGCGCCATCCAGCTCGTGGGCGAGGAGATGGCGGACCCGATAGGCCAGGAGTTCCGGCAGGTGGCGGAGGAGATCCGGCTCGGTCTCGATCCGACCGAGGCCCTGGGCGGCCTGAAGACCCGGGTGCCCAGCGAGGACGTTGCGTTCTTCTGCACCGCCGTCAACATCCAGCGCGTGGCGGGTGGCAACCTCGCGGAGATCCTGGACCGTCTCAGCGACGTGATCCGCAAGCGGTTCGAGCTGCTGAGCCATGCCCGCGTCCTGTCATCGCAGCAGCGCTATGCGGCGATCTTCGTCGGCCTCAGCCCCGTCGTCTTCTCGATCCTCTTCTACTTCATCTCCCCCGGCTACTTCGACCCGCTCATCGAGTCACCGAGCGCTCCGATGCTGGTCGGCGGGGGGCTCCTGATGCAGATCATCGGCTTCGCCGTGATCTGGCGGATGGCGCGGATCAAGGTGTGAGGGACGAGCCATGACCCTCTTCACGTTCGTCGTCCTCTCCTTCGTGCTCGTCGGTGGCCTGACGTTCGCCGTCGGCTTCGTGCTCCTGCGGCTCCTGCCCGCGTTCCGGGAGGAGCGCCTGGCCGCGCCCGCGGCAGGCGCCGGGAGTGCGAGCGAATCGATCCTCCGCTGGCAAGAGGGCAAGGCGGGCGACTGGCGAGGCGCCGTGGAGCGGCTCGGTCGTCGCATCACGCCACGCGATGCACTGGGAGTCGCGCGGTACAGCCGCCGGCTCGTGAAGGCTGGGTTCCAGGACCCACGCGCGGTTCCGCTCTTCCTCGGCGCCAAGGCGGCCCTGGGTCTGCTGGGTGTCCTTGGCTACATGGTCTACGGCGTGCTGGTCCAGCGGGCCCTGCCCCACGTGCTTCCCGTCTCCGTCGTTCTCGGGGCAACCGCGTTCTTCGTGCCCGACCTCTGGCTGTGGGCGAGGATGCGTGGCCGCCGGCAGGCCATCCAGAACGCGCTTCCGGACGTCCTCGATCTGCTGATGGTGTGCGTGGAGGCGGGGATGGGCTTCGACGCTGCGGTGGCGCGCGTTGCGGAGCAGCCGGAGATGCGCAAGAGTCCCCTCCATCAGGAGCTGTTGCGGATGCACCTCGAGGTGCGGGCCGGGCGGCCGCGCGAGGAAGCGTTCCGCGCCTTCTCCGCGCGCATCGACACCGAGGACGTCCGCTCGATGGTCAGCGCCTTCATCCAGACCGAGAAGCTCGGGACGTCCCTCGGCCGGACCCTGAGAGTGCAGTCCGACGCCTCCCGTGTCCAGCGTCGTCATCGGGCGGAGACGAAGGCGCAGCTCGCGCCGCTGATGATGCTCATTCCCACGGTGGTATTTCTCATGCCGGCCTTCATGCTGGTCGCCATGGCCCCGTCGCTCCTGAAGATCTTCCAGATCATGAATTCCGCCGGGAATTGAGGAGAGAATCGATGCCATCCGTTCTCCGTCGGATCATTGGGCTCGTCATCGGGCTCGCTGGCGTAGCGATCGCCGTGGCGCCGGTCGCGGCGCAGGAACCGGTCGCCGAAGTCCGCACGTGGAGCGGGGAGACGCTGCGGCTCAGCCAACCGTCGCTCGAGGTGTTCTACACGATTCCCGTGAAGGGCGAAGACACCCCGCCCGCGGACGCTGCGGCTTCGACGCCCCCCCCGATGCTCTTCGGGTCGGCGTCGTCACTGGCGGGGGCGCTGGAGAAGAAGCCGGAGCCGCTGTCCGGGCAGCGCCAAGCTGAATCCGTGACCTTCCAGAAGGGTGCCGTTGAGCGGCGCATTCCCCTCCTGAGCGTGGCGAGCCTTGCCTTCACCCGTCGCCCGGTCGTCAGCGCACTGCCTGCATACCTTGCGGCCACGCACTTTCGGTACGCGGCGACGGCGGTCCTCCTCGATGGCACGACCGCGGAAGCGGACTACGTCAACCTGGGAACGACCGTCCTTCGCGGCACCGCGTCGGACGGTCGGATCGAGATCCCGTGGCACGAGATCGAGACGCTGCGCTTCGTGCGCTGAAGGAGGTGGTCATCGTGGAAACCCTGCGACGGATCTTCAAAGAGGAGCGCGGTACCGCAGTCCTGCTCGCGCTCGGATTCATGATCTTTCTTCTCGCCATGGGTGGCATCGCGATCGACGTCGCCTACCAGATGACGGCCACCGGCGAGATGCAGAGGAGCATGGAAGCGGCGGCGCTCGCGGGCGCCGGGAAGCTCGGATTCAACGACACGGTCTTCCCGGGCGTGAGAGCGGCGGCAATCCAGTACGCGGGCCTGAATCCGTACCACAACGCCTTCGGCAACCTGATCAACCTCGACCCGAACCCAGGAAACGCGCCCAACGGCGACATCGTGCTTGGCGTCTGGGACAACGGAGCATTCACGCCCTCGCTCGACGGGGGTGTCGTCAACGCGGTCCGGTGCCAGTCGGCCACGAACGTTCAGACCTCCTTTTTGCGGGTGCTCGGTTTCCAGACACTGCCCGTCTCGGCGCAGGCGATCGCGATCGCGAACCCGCCCGCCAACCCCCCGCCGACAGGCTGCATGTTCCCGATCGGCCTCAGCTCGTGCTTCTTCGGGGGGAACACCTCGCTCGGATGCGGCGCGACGGTGACGTTCATCTCGAGCAGTGATCAATCGGCGGTCGGCGCCAACACCTCCGCCTGGGTCAGCATGCTGCCGACGTGCGGCACCTCTGGTGGGGGGGCCTGCGCGAACAATGTCAACACACCGAGCACTTCCGCCGCGATCGA
>QHSV01000380.1 GCA_003221655.1 Candidatus Rokuibacteriota bacterium | reverse complement strand
GGAGCAGGCCCTGGCCATGCTCGCGTGAGGAGCTACCCTGGTGCCCCGACAAGCCAGGGCCGACGTCAGCGATTGCCGGAGCCCGAGCAGTGAGGCAGAATCTGGACATCTATCCAGACAGGTAGGTGGATGACCATGCCGGCGAAGCTTTCGGCAGCCCAGACGGAGAGTTATGCGCGAGACGGATTCTTGTCGCCTATCGCGGCGCTCACGCGTGAGCAGGCGGATTACTATCGCGGGAAGCTCGAGGCGTTCGAAGAGGCCCTCGGTGGACCGCTCACGTCCGATGGGACGGATTCACGCTACCGGTCCCGCACGCACGTCCTCTTGACCTGGGTGCATGCGCTCGCTCGACAGCCCGCGATCCTGGACGCCGTCCAGGATCTGATCGGTCCCGATATCCTCGTCTACACCTCGACGTGGTTCATCAAGGAGCCCGAAAGTACGGCGATCGCCGCCTGGCATCAGGACGCCACGTATTTCGGACTACGTCCGTACGTGCACGTCACCGCGTGGCTCGCGCTCACCGATGCGACGGCAGAGAACGGCTGCATGGAGTTTTTGCCTGGAAGTCACGGTCGCGGGCAGTTGCCCCATCGCTCGGGCGTCGTCGCCGGCAGCGTGAATCGTGCGGGTCAGGCTGTCGTCGGGGACGTGGACGACAGGCCTGCGGTTCACGCGCCACTGCACGCCGGCGAGTTCTCGCTGCACCACACGCTGTGCCTCCACCGCTCGCAGCCGAATCGGTCGTCCGGACGTCGGATCGGCCTGGCGATCAGCTACATTCCGACGCACGTGCAGCACCTGGGCAATATCACGCAGCTGCGGCTCGGTCGCCGCGTCGGTGCACACAGCTGGCCGGCCCTTCGCCTCGTAGACCGAGCAGCGCGGCGCGAACCGACAGCCGCTCACCGGGCGCTCGAAATCATACACTCCCCAGGCGCTCGTCCGAGTGCTCACCAGAGCGTGCGAGGCCTCCTTGCTCTTTTTTTCCACTAGCGCAGACCACAAGACGTGAGTGTACGGATGGCGCGCCGCGCGGGCGATTCGGTCCGCGAGCCCCATCTCCACGATCTTGCCAAGGTACATCACGGCCACCTTGTGGCTGACGAGTTGCACCACCTCTAGGTCGTGCGAGATAAACAGATAGGACAGGCCAAGTCGCCTCTGCAGATCGCGAAGCAGGTTCACGACCTGAGCCTGGATCGAGACATCCAACGCGCTCGTCGGCTCGTCGGCCACGATGAAGTGCGCCCCGACCGCCAGGGTGCGCGCGATGCCCACGCGGCGCTTTTCCCCACCGGAGAGCTCCCGAGGAAAGCTGGAGAGCTTACTCTTCTTCAAGTTGACCTGCTCGAGCAGCTCGCCGGTCTTTCGCCCCACCTCGTCATCGCTCAGTCGGTGATGCACCGTGATCGCCTCCCGGAGCAGGTCGCGTACGCGCATCTTGGGGTTGAGCGCCGCGTCCAGGTCCTGAAAGATCATCTGCATCCGGCGGCGCAACGGCCGTAGCTCGCGCGCGGACATCACCGTAATGTCGTGGCCGTCGAAGACGATCCGGCCCGACGTCGCCGGTGTGAGCCGCAGAATGGTCCTGCCGATCGTCGTCTTTCCGCAGCCGGATTCCCCGACGAGACCGAGGGTCTCGTGCTCCTTGAGATAGAAGCTCACCCCGTCCACCGCCGGAATGAACTGCTCCCGCCATCGGACCGCGGAGAGAATGCCCGCGCGCTGGCGGTAATATTTTTTCAGGTTCGTGACTTCCAGGATCGTTCTCGACATAGGATCCCTGGCCCAGGCTTACTCGGCGTACAGCCAGCAGCGCACGTGATGCCCCGGCATGACCTCCTGCAACTCCGGCTCGTGCTGCGCGCATTTGTCCCGGACGTCGTCCGTCACGCGATTGCAGCGGGCATAGAATCGGCACCCACGGGGGAGATCGACGGCATCCGGCACCTCGCCCTCGACGACGGTGAGGTAGCCCTTGTCCCGCACGTTCTGCACACTCGGTATAGACGCGAGCAACGCTGTCGTATAGGGATGCTTGGGGGCGAACCTCGACGCGAGGACATCGGGCGCCGGGCCGTGCTCCACGACCGTTCCGCCGTACATCACCGCGACGTTGTCGGCGAGGCGCGAGATCGCCCTGATGTCGTGACTGATCAGCAGCGTGGCGATACCGAACTCCGCTTTGAGCTCGGCCAGCAGCCCCACGATTTCGGACTGGATCGTGGCGTCCAGCCCGGTGGTGGGCTCGTCCGCGATGAGGAGGGACGGCTCGGACGCGAGCGCCATCGCGATCACCGCCCGCTGACACATGCCGCCCGACAGCCCGTAGGGATGGTTTTCGAACCGCAGGCGCGGAGAATCGATCTTGACCCGCTCGAGCCAGTGGAGCGCCCGCTCCTTCGCTTCCCCCGGGCCTTTCGCCCGCGTGTGCAGGCGAATGGCCTCGGTGATCTGGTCCCCGACGCGAGCGAAGGGATTGAGCGCCGACTTCGGGCTCTGGAAGATCATGGCGATTTCCTTCCCCCGCACCGGCGCCATGAGGCGCTCGACGGCTTTCCGCCAGCCGGGCTCGTCCTTGGACGCCTCCACGATCCTGCCGTCGCGCTCCTTCAGGCGGACGTACTGTTCGAGATCCTGGAGCAGGTTGTGCTCCACCCCGTCCGCTCGGAAAACGATCGCACCGCTGATCACGCCCGGGCCGGCGCTGACCAGGCCCGTGATCGAGAGCGCGGTCACGCTCTTGCCGCTGCCGCTCTCGCCCACGACGCCGAGGGTCTCGCCCCTGGCGATCGACAGCGTCACGCCATCCACCGCGCGAATGAACGCCTGCTTGCTCCGGGAGTAGAAGTAGGTGCGCAGGTTCTCGATCTCGAGCAGCGGCGCAGTCACTTCCCGCCCCTGTCTTCGAGGATGCTGTTCAGTCCATCGCCCAACAGGTGGAAGCCGAGGATGGTCAACAGGATGGCCAGCGCCGGCGCGGTCGACGGCCAGAATTTACCCTGAAAAAAGTAGTTGGCGCCTGCCTGGACCATGTTGCCCCACGACGGCATCGGCTCCTGCACGCCGAAGCCGAGATAGCTGAGGCTGGTCTCGATCAGAATCGCTTCGCCCATGCCGATGGTGGCCCGGATGACAAGGAGCGGCCCGCAGTGATACCAGAGAATGTGCTTGAGGACAATCACGTGCGACGGCAGACCGAGGACATGGGCCGCCTCGATGAAATGCTTCTGGCGCAGAAACGCGATCTTGCCCGCCACCAGCGACGCGACCACGGGAACGCCGGTCACGCCCACGATGATCATGATGTAGTAGATGTCCGCCTTGAACGCCGCGATCACCAGCAGGATCAGGACCAGGCGCGGGAACGAATCCACCAGATTGTTGAAATACGTGACGAGGACCTCGACCCCGCCCCCACGATAGCCGGCCAGCGCGCCCAGGGTCGTGCCCGCCACGAGCGAGATGACGATCGCCACGAGGCCGGGAAGGAAATACGCCTGAATCGCCACGATCAGTCGGGACAGAATATCCCGGCCGAGGAAATCGGTCCCCAGCAGATGGCCGGCGCTGCCGGGCGGGGCATTCAAGAGATCGAATCGGATTTGCTCGGGGTCGTGCGGCAACCAGTGGAAGACGCCCAGGACATACGACACCAGCACCAGGGCGACGATGAGCAGGCCGTAGCCGACGTAGGCCAGATCCAGAGTGTGGGCGCTTCTCCACACGGGTAGGTCCGAGGCGTCGCGGCCTTCGCCCGCGAGCTGGGAGTATCGTGTCATTCGGCCCAGCCCGCGCCGCGCCGCTGCTTCGACGCACGGGGATTGACCGCGACGTACACCACGCGCTGGAGCAGGCTCCCCAGACGGACCAACGTCGCCGCGATCATGACGATCCCCATGATCGCGGGGAAGTCCCGATCCTGCGCGGCTTGCCAGGCCATCCGTCCCATGCCCGGCCAGTTGAAGACCTGTTCGACGATGACCGCGCCACCCAGGATGAACGGGATCTTGGACGCGATGATCTCGGTCATCGGGATCAAGAGTCCTTCCTTGA
>QHSV01000165.1 GCA_003221655.1 Candidatus Rokuibacteriota bacterium | reverse complement strand
GGCCACGAGCTGGGCGAACGTCGTCTCGTGGCCCTGCCCGTGCGAGTGCGAGCCGGTGAACACGGTGACCATGCCGGTGGGATGCACGCGGACTTTCCCAGACTCGTAGAGGCCGGCGCCGGCGCCGAGCGCGCCGACGAGCTTCGACGGCGCGATGGAGCACGCTTCGATGTAGGCCGAGAAGCCGATGCCCAGCAGTCGGCCCTGCTTGCGCGCGGCTTCCTGCTCGGCGCGGAACTTCTTGTAGTCGAGCATCTGGAGCATGCGGTCCCAGGCGGCGCCGTAGTCGCCGCTGTCGTAGGCGACGGCGACGTGCGTCTGGTAGGCGCCCGAGAACTTCGGGATGAAGTTCTTCCTGCGGAGCTCCGCGACGTCCATCCCGAGACCCCGTGCACCCGCTTCGACGATACGCTCGATGGCGTAGCAGGCTTCCGGGCGCCCGGCGCCGCGGTAGGCATCCACCGCGGTCGTGTTGGAGAAGACGCCCGTCACCTCGCAGTGGATCGCGCCGATCGTGTAGACGCCGTTGAGCAGCGTGCCGTAGAGGAAGGTCGGCACCGCTGGCGCGAAGGTCGAGAGGTAGGCCCCGAGGTTGGCCGTGGTCTTCACGCGGAGCCCGAGGATCTTGCCGTCCCGGGCCAGCGCGATCTCGGCGTCGGTCACGTGGTCGCGGCCGTGGGCATCCGTGAGATAGGCCTCGCGACGGCTGGCGGTCCATCGCACCGGGCGCTTGAGCCGGCGGGAAGCCCAGGAGCAGACGACCTCCTCGTTGTAGAGGAAGATCTTCGAGCCGAACCCGCCCCCGACGTCGGGCGCGATGACGCGCACCTTGTGCTCGGGGATGCCGAGCACGAAGGCGCACATGAGCAGCCGGTGCACGTGCGGGTTCTGGGACGTCACCCAGAGCGTCAGATCGCCGGTCGCGTCCTCGTAGCGGGCCACGCACGCGCGCGGCTCCATGGCGTTGGCGACCAGGCGCTGGTTGACGATGCGCTTCTTCACCGTGACTGCTGCGCTCTTGAAGGCCGCGTCGGTGGCACCACGGTCGCCGATCTCCCACTTGAAGGCGACGTTGCTCGGCGCGCCGTCGTGAAGCTGCGCTGCTCCCGGCTGGGCGGCCTTCTCGGTGTTGGTCACCGCGGGCAGCGGCTCCCAGTCGACGTTGACCATCTCGGCGGCGTCGATCGCCGCGGACTGACTGTCGGCGATGACCACGGCCACCGGGTCGCCCACGTGCCGCGCCGCGTCCGACGTGAGCGGCATGTGGGGCACCATCGCGAGGTCCTGGACGACACCGGGGATCTTCTTCTCCTTCCGGAGGTCCCAGCCGCAGGGCAGCGAGTTCACGCCCGCCATGTCCTTGCCCGTGAAGATGGCCACGACACCGGGGTGCCGAAGCGCCGCGGCAGCGTCGATCTTCCGGATGCGCGCATGGGCGTGTGGGCTCCGCACGAAGGCCGCGTAGGTCATTCCCGGCAGCTTCACGTCGTCGACGTACTGGCCGCGCCCGGTGATGAAGCGTGGGTCCTCGCGTCGCTTGATCGACTTGCCGAACAGACGGTCGGCGGCAACGGTTGCCATGGCGTCACTCACCTCTTCGCGGGCATGTGCTCAGCGGCCCACTCGATCGCCTTCACGATGTTGTGGTAGCCCGTGCAGCGGCAGAGGTTGCCCTCGAGCTGGTGGCGGATTTGTGCCTCCGAGGGCTTCGGGTAACGCTCGAGCATCTGGTAGGCCGACATGATCATCCCGGGGGTGCAGAACCCGCACTGCAACCCGTGTTTCTCCCAGAACCCCTGCTGGATGGGGTGCAGCTCGCCGTCCTTCGCCAGCCCCTCGATCGTCATGATGTTGGCGCCGTCCACCTGGACGGCGAAGAAGTTGCACGCCTTGACGGCCTGGCCGTCCATGAGGATCGTGCACGCGCCGCACTGGCTCGTGTCACAGCCGACGTGCGTCCCGGTGAGGCCCACCGTCTCGCGGATGTAGTGCACCAGGAGAAGGCGGGGCTCCACTTCGTGGCTAACGCTTTGGCCGTTGATCGTCATCTTGACTGGCAGTTTCACGACTCATCCTCCGGGATTCGGCGGTTTGAGAGCGGGCCCTAGATCGCTCCCGATCTGGCGCGTCAGAGCGTAAGACTTCGGCCCCGGCGTGTCAACGGGGGGAGCGGGAACGGCTGGAAGAGGAGGACCCTGGAGGCTACTGACCGAGGAGGCGCCGGCCGTCGGCGCGGGCCTGTTCAAGGACCTCGCGGGCCGGCAGCGACTTCTCGCGGGCGATGCGCGCGACGTCGGCGAACTCGGGCGTGACGGTCATGATCCGTCCACCGAGCCGCGACACCTTGAAGGGGATCGCGCCGTATGCGGTCGTCAGCACGATCATCTCGCGGTCGAGACGCGCCCGACGCCACTCGGACCAGCGCACGCCGATCGTCGTCGATTCCTCGAAGAGCGCCCGGGAGAGGTCGCTGACCCGGTCGGGCGCGCAGAGCGCCGTGACGACGATTCCGGGCCGGCCTCGCTTCATGATCACGGCTTGGAGGAAGACGTCGAGCGCACCGGCGGCGAACAGCCGATCGATCAGCGGCTCGTAGAGCTGGGGCGACATGTCGTCGATCGTGGTCTCGACTTGGAGAACCGTCTCGTCGCCCGCGGCGGCCGTCGTCGTCGCGCCGAGGAAGCAGCGCAGGATGTTCGGCGTGTCCGGCAGATCCAGCGTGCCGGCCCCGTAGCCCACGGCCTCGACGGTCAGCGACGGCATTCGACCCGCCGAGGCGGCGAGCGTCGTGAGGATCGCCGCCCCCGTCGGCGTGACGAGCTCTGCCTTCACCCCCGTGTCCACCACCGGGAAGCCACGGAGGAGCTCGGCGGTGCCCGGTCCCGGCACGGGGATCCGGCCGTGCGGGCCGCCGACGAGCCCGCCGCCGATCGGAAGCGCCGAGATGTGGACCGCCTCCACCCCCGCGAGGTCCAGCGCGATGATGCCGCCGGTCACGTCGACGATCGCGTCGACCGCGCCCACGTCGTGAAACTGCACGGACTCGCGGTCCGTGCCGTGCACGCGCGCCTCGGCCTCGGCGAGCCGCGTGAAGATCCGTGCCGCCCGTGCCTTCACGCTCCCCACGAGCGAGCTGCGTTCCAGGATATCGAGGATATCGCCGAGCGACCGGTGATGGAGGTGGGCCTGGCGGTCGATCTCGACGTCGACCTTGGTGGCCCGGAAAGCCCCCTTGCGGACCTCGCGGGCACTGATCGTCCAGCCCTCGAGCGGCAGCTTCCCGAGCTCGGCGCGCAGCGCCGGGAGCGGGACGCCCGCGTCCACGAGCGACGCCATGATCATGTCGCCCGCCGCCCCGCTCGGACAGTCGAAGTACGCGACCTTCATCCCGTTCCCTCCAAGGCAGCGGCGGACGCACCGCCCCCAGATGGAGCCCAGCCGCAAAGGAGCAGCGAACGCGTGCCGCGTGGTCCCACGATCCCTCCCCTCGCGGCTGGCCCCGCCCGGCGCGACATCAGCGGATCTTCGCGATGAGATGGTTGATCTGGCTCGCCTGGTGCGCAGCGCCGTAGCCGTTGTCGATGTTGACGACCGACACACCGGGCGCGCACGAGTTCAGCATCGCCAGGAGCGCCGCGATGCCCCCGAACGAGGCGCCGTAGCCGATGCTCGTCGGCACCGCGATGACCGGTCGGTCGAGGAGCCCGCCGATGACGCTGGGCAGGGCGCCTTCCATGCCGGCGACGGCGACGATGACGTTGGCCTCGGCGAGCAGGTCATAGTGATCCAGGAGCCGGTGGATGCCTGCCACGCCGCAGTCGTACACTCGGTCGACTCGATTGCCGAGGGCTTCGGCGACGAGCGCAGCCTCCTCGGCGACAGGGAGATCGGCCGTGCCCGCGGCGGCGACGACGATGAGCCCTACTCCCCCGCCGGGCTCCGGCCGGACGATCAGGAGCCGCGCCTCACCGTGATAGATATGGGGGAGACCGGCCTCGGCGACGGCGCGGGCGACGGCCTGGTCGGCTCGCGTGGCGAGGACATTGGCGTGGTGATCGGCGAGGCGCCTCACGATCGCGACCACTTGCGCGGGAGTCTTGCCGGGGCAGAACACGGCCTCGGGAGCACCACCGCGCAGCGCCCGGTGGTGGTCCACCTTGGCGAACCCGAGATCCTCGTACGGCAGCCTTCGGAGCTTCCTGACCGCCGCGTCGACGTCGATGCGCCCGGCCTGCACGTCTTCGAGTAGGGCTCGGACGGCTTCCCTATCCACCGCTCGCTCTCGGCGGCCGCTTGAGCAGAAGATTCGCGCTTCCGGATTGAAACCCCGCGAGGTCGACGGCGACGTAGACGTAGCCGAGCTCGCGGAGACGCGTCACGATGGCCTCGCGGCGCCCGTCCTCCCAGAGCCGAGCGATCTCGTCGTGAGAAACCTCGATCCGGGCCAGGCGGTCGTGGTGGCGCACGCGGAACTGGCGGAAGCCGAGCGAGCGCACGAACGCCTCGGCGGCATCCACCTGGCGGAGCTTCTCGGCGGTGATCCGGTCGCCGTACTGAAAGCGCGAGGAGAGGCACGCGAACGAGGGCTTGTCCCACGTGGGCAGCCCGAGCTCGCGCGAGAGCGTCCGGATCTCCTCCTTCCACAGCTCGGCCTCGATCAGCGGCGCTCTCACGCCCCGCTCCCGCGCGGCTTGCATGCCCGGTCGATGGTCTCCCAGGTCGTCCATGTTCGCGCCGTACACGAGCGCCCGGCACCCCTCGCGCTCGGCGATCGGCGCCAGCCTGGTGAACAGCTCCTCCTTGCAGAAGAAGCAGCGGTTCACCGGGTTCCGGGCATACTCGGGATTCTGGAGCTCCTCCGTGCGCACGACCAGGTGTCGCATGTCCAGCAGCGCGCCGAGCCGCCTCGCCTCGTCGAGCTCGCTGGCCGGATAGGTTTCGGAGTCCGCGGTCACCAGGACCGCGCGCTCGCCCAGAGCGTCCTTCGCGGCGCGCGCGAGAAGCGTCGAGTCGACGCCGCCCGAGAACGCGACCACCACGCTGTCCAACCCGCGCAGCAACTCCACCAGGCGGTCGTACTTGACCCGTGTCATCCGCTCCATTCCCCTGGTCGCCTCCTCGGCCGAGCCGCCTCGGCTCCCATTACGGCTCGACTCGGATCAGCTCGTGGAACGCCGTGTAGCGCTCGGCGATCTCGGCGGGCTTGAGTCGCGTCAACCGCTTGAGCGAGAAGTCCTCGACCGTGAACGACGCCATCACCGAGCCGTAGACGATCGCCCGCCGCATCGCGGCCGCGTCGACCCGGTCCTGGGCGGCGAGGTAGCCCATGAACCCGCCCGCGAACGTGTCGCCGGCGCCTGTCGGATCATAGACCGAGTCCAGCGGGTACGCCGGAACGAAGAACAGCCTGCCTTCGGTCATCAGGAGCGCGCCATACTCGCCGCGCTTGACGACCACGGTCCGCGGCCCCATCGCGGCGATCGCCCGCGCGGCGCGGATGAGGTTCGGCTCGCTCGCCAGCTGCCGTGCTTCGCCATCGTTGATCGTCACGACGTCCACTTCGGCGAGGACCTGCCGCAGCGCGTCGCGCTTGCCCTGGATCCAGAAGTTCATGGTGTCGAGCGCCACGAGCCGCGGACGCTCCTTCATCTGACGGAGCACGTCGAGCTGAAGCTCGGGATCGATGTTCGCGAGGAACAGGTACGGCACGCGCCCCAGCCCATCGCCGAGCACCGGTCGGAACTCGGCGAAGACGTTGAGCTGGGTCTCGAGGGTCTTCGCCTCGTTCAGGTCGTAGCCGTACTCGCCGGTCCACCGGAACGTGCGCCCTTTGGAGGCCTGCAGCCCGCCGATGTCCACGCCACGGTCCTCGAGGAGTCTCAGATGCGACTCGGGAAAGTCCTCGCCCACGGTCGCGACCAGGCGCACCTGGGTGAAGAAGCTCGCCGAGTAGGAGAAGTATGTCGCCGAGCCGCCAAGCGCCTCGCGGACCTTGCCGAAGGGTGTCTCGACGCTGTCCAGGGCGACGGAGCCGACGACCAGGAGGTCAGCCACGGGGTGATTGTAGCGGGGGAAAGTACTTGTCGAGCAGAAGTCCCAGCTTCTTTCGAGTCGCCGGCGGAAAGGCTTTCGGGTTGGTGATCACGGCGTTCCGGAGGAGGCCCGGGCACTCGCACTCGCGCGGCGGCGCGATCGCCGGGATCACTCGCCGCAGCACGTCCTTCGCCGTCGCGACGTTCTTCTGGAGGTTCTGGATGACCGTCTCGACCGACACGGTCTCGTGGGTCTCGTGCCAGACGTCGTAGTCCGTGGCGAGGGCGAGCGTCGCGTAGCACAGCTCCGCCTCCCTCGCGAGCTTGGCCTCGGGCATGTTGGTCATCCCGATCACGTCGACGCCCCATCCGCGATAGATGCGCGATTCGGCCTTGGTCGAGAACTGCGGCCCCTCGATGCAGATGTAGGTCCCGCCCCGGTGGACGGTCGCGCCCGTCTGGTTCGCCGCCTTCTCGAGCGCCGTGGCGAGGTCGGGACACACGGGCTCGGCCATCCCCACGTGGGCAACGATGCCGGCGCCGAAGAAGGACGACACGCGGTGTCGGGTCGCGTCGAAGAACTGATCCGGGATCACCAGATCGAGCGGTCGGATCGCGTCCTTCATGCTGCCCACGGCCGAGATCGAGATCACCCACTGGGCACCCAGGAATCGCAGGCCCCAGATGTTGGCGCGGAAGTTCAGCTCGCTTGGTGTGACACGATGGCCCCGACCGTGACGCGGCAGAAAGACCACGCGCCGCCCGGCGAACCGGCCCACGCAGTAGGCGTCGGATGGGGAACCGAACGGCGTGCGGACTGTCTGCCACTTGACGTCGGTCAGCCCCTCGAGCTCGTAGAGCCCGCTGCCGCCGATGACACCGATCGCCGGATCGCTCCGGGGTTTCACCCGGCGGCTCGCACGGTCCCTGCCATCTCGAGCTCTCCGACGGCGCGGCCCCCTCGCACCCCGGTCACCCCGACGCGCGCGATGTTTCGCATGAACCGCTCCGGGCCCGGGAAGACCACTTCGACGTAGTTGCCGGTGAGCCCGACGAGCGAGCCCGTCGTCCGGTCGCGTGTCCCCAGCACGAGCACGTCCTCGAGGCTCCCGATGAGGCGCCGCCGGAACTCGTCGCTCTTCGCCCCGCCTATGTCGCGCAGCGCCTGGCTCCTGCGTGTGATCGTGCGTGGGTCGAGCTGCGCCCCGCGCCGAGCGGCCTCGGTCCCCTTTCGCGCCGAGTACGGAAAGACGTGCAGGTAGGAGAAGGGGAGCTCTTTGACGCACGATACCGTGTCCGCGAAGTCCTCGTCCGTCTCGCCGGGGAAACCAGCGATGACGTCGGCGCCGAGCCCGAGCCCGGGGCGCGCCGCGGCCAAGCCCTCGACCAGAACCCGGTACATGCGCGTGTCGTACGGCCGTCGCATCGACCTGAGCACGCGCGCGCTGCCGCTCTGCAGGGGAATGTGGAAATGCGGGGCCACCACCGGCGACGCCGTCACGATCTCGACCAGCTCGGGGGTGAAGTACGCGGGGAGCATCGAGGAGAGCCGAACCCAGCGGAGCCCGGGAATCTCGACGAGCACTCGCAGCAGGGCGGCAAGGCTCGTGCGGGGAACGAGGTCCGCGCCGTAATGACCCAGGTCCACGCCGGTGAGCACGACTTCGGGGTGCCCGGCGCCGACGAGAAGACGGGCCTGGTCGTGAACTACCTTCGGCTCGAGGCTCCGGCTGGCGCCCCGCGCGAGCGGTACCACGCAGAACGCGCACCGGTGCTGGCAGCCGTCCTGGACCTTCAGGAACGCGCGCGAGCGACCGTGCAGCCGGGCGACCGGCGCCACCTCGACCGTCCGGGCTCGCGCGATGTCGGAGACGTACGTCTTACCCGCGACAACGCGGTCGAGGAGATCGGGAAGACGATCCTTGTCCCCGTTGCCGACGACCAAGTCGACCTCGCCCATGGCGGCGACATCGCCCGGGCTCGTCTGAGCCCAGCATCCGGTGACGACCAGCTTCGCGCCGGGGCTCACGCGGGCCGCGCGGCGGATCATCTGGCGGTCGGAGAACTCGGCGCGCGCCGTGACCGTGCACGTGTTGACGACGACCACGTCCGCGGGCTCGTCGAAGTCCACGGTCGTGAACCCGCGGGCCTCGAGCAAGGTCTGGAGCTGCTGCGTGTCCACCTGGTTCAGGCGGCACCCCAGCGTCGCGAACGAGACGGTTCGCGCGGTGCTCAACTCACCTGCTCGCACTCAGGCTCGCGACCGCCGGTGACTCCCGGAGCTGACCGCATGCGGCGCCGATGTCCTCGCCCTTGCTCCAGCGGACCGTCGTCGTGATCCCGGCGTCCAGCAGGATCGACTGGAACGCGAGAATCCGGGCCAGCGGCGGACGACGAAAGCGCGCCCCCTCCCAGTCGTTGAACGGGATCAGGTTGACCTTGGCCTTGACACCGCGGAGAAGGCGCGCGAGGCGTTGCGCGTCGTCGGACGTATCGTTGACGTCCTCCAGCATGACGTACTCGAAGAATACCCGCTGGCGCGCGGCCAGTGGATAGCGCTTGACGGCGGCGAGCAGCGCGGCGAGATCGAAGGACCGGTTCACCGGCATGAGCCGCGACCGCACCTCGTCGGTGGTCGCGTGCAGCGAGATCGCCAGGTTGACCCTGAGGTCCTCGCGGCCGAGCTTGTCGATGCCGGGGACGAGGCCGACCGTGGACACGGTGATGCGGCGCGGCGAGTATCCGACACCGAGCTTCGCGTCGGTGAGGATCCGGAGCGTCGTGACCAGCGCCGCATAGTTCGCGAGCGGCTCGCCCATGCCCATGAAGACGATGTGAGTCGCGCGCCGGCCGTCCTTGTCGAGCAGACGGTTGGCGGCGAGGATCTGCCCGACGATCTCGGCCGCGGTCAGGTTTCGCTCCAGCCCCATCACACCGGTCAGGCAAAAGCCGCACGCAAAGCCGCAACCCACCTGGGTGGACACGCACAGCGTGGTCCGGTCGTCATCGGGCATCAGCACCGAGCTGATGCGGCTCCCGCCGTGAAGCACGAAGACCAGCTTCTGGCTTCCATCCTGCGAGGGGGTCAACCGTTCAGGCTCGGGGACCTCGACGACGACCTGCTCGCCGAGGCGCGCGCGGAAGTCCTTCGGCAAATCGGTCATGGCCTCCAGGTCGAAGACCGACTTCCGAAAGATCCACGTCGCCAGCTGGCGGCCGCGATAACGCGAGGCGCCCAGCTCGACAGCGAGGTCTTCGAGCTCGGAAGGCAGGACACCGACGAGATTCACGCGCGACATCGCGGAAGAAGGATAGCACGGCCATCACAGTGAAGGATGCGGCCGGGGCTGCAAGAGCGCGTCGATCTGCCGAGGCAGACCGAAGAGACGCAGCCGGTCGCCTTCTCGCAGCACCGTGTCCGCCGTAGGATTGAGCACCTCCTCGCCGGTCGCGCGCGTGACGCGGACCACGGTGACGCCGAAGCGCTCACGCGTTCGCGCTTCGCGCAGGGATTGGCCCACGAGGTCACCGCCTTTCAGGACGATCTGGCGGATTTGCGGCAGCCCCGCGCCGCGGCCTTCGCGGTCGGCGTCCACGCTCTCCATCGCGCCTCGATAGCGGTTGAGATAGGCCAGCACTCGGTCTCGTGGCAGCGAGAGCCGCTCGAGGGCGTGACGAATCAGGGTCGACGCCGCCTCCTGCTCCGGCTGGATCACCTCGGCGGCGCCGGCTTCCATCAGCCGGGCGCGCCAGGCGACATCGTGCACTCGCGCCAGAATCTGGACCGTCGGGTTGAACGCGCGGATGCGCTGCACGGCCAGGCGCGCGCGGTCGTTCTCGGGGATCGCCAGGATGACCAGCGCGGCGCGGTCGGCCTGGGCGGCGGCGAGAATGACCCTTTGGGCGGCGTCGCCGAACACGGCGGGCACGTTGCGCGCACGGAGACTCTTGACGATGTCGGGGTCGGTCTCGACCGCGACATAGGGAACGCCGAACGTCTCCAGCGCCTCGCCGATGGCGCTTCCGACACGGCCGAATCCACAGAGGACGACGTGGCCCTCCAGCCCGTGCGCCGAGCGGAGACCCAACGTCAGAGCCGCCGTGCCGTCGAGCCGCGCCGGCCCGATCCAGTTCGGGACGAGCCGGACCAGGACGGCGTTGATCAGGATCGTCACCAAGGACGCGGCGAGTGTCGCGTTGTACAGGTCCTGGCCCACGTGGCCGGCCTGACGCGCGACCTGGACCAGGATGAAGGAGAACTCTCCGATCTGCGTGAGGCCCACGCCGACCAGGAGGGCCGTCGACAGCGGCTGCCGGAAGATCAGGGTGACCGTCGTCCAGATCGCCCAGTTGCCGATCACGATGAGCCCGACCAGCACGCCGAGCAGGTCGAGGTTCGTGACGACCACACGCGGTTCGATGAGAACCCCGAGCGTCACGAAGAAGAGCGCGATGAACGCGTCGCGAAGGGACAGGAGGCGCGCGAGCATCTCGTGGGCGTAGTCCGACTCGTTGATGAGGAGCCCCGCCAGGAACGCGCCCAGCGCGAGCGACAGACCGGCCGCCTGCGTCAACGCGGCCGCGCCGAGGCCGATGGCGAGCGCCACGAGCAGAAAGAGCTCGTCGCTTCGTGTCCGCGCGACGCGGGCCAGGATCGGGGGCAGGATGCGGCGGGTGAGATAGAAGAACGGCACGAGGATCACCGCCGCCGTCAGGAGCGCTTTCGCCACGGCGAAGACCCGCTCGCCTTGCAGGGCCCCCAGGGCCGGCATCAGGATGATCAGGACCACCACGGCGAGATCCTCGACGAGCGAGATTCCGATCATGATCCGGCCGTGACGCGTGTGGAGCTCGCCGCGGTCGAGCAGCAGCCGGGCCAGCACCATCGTGCTGGCGACGGACACGACCATGCCGACGACCGCACCCTGCAACGAGCTCCAGCCGAGCACGGTGGCGGCGGCCAGCCCCAGCCCGATGGAGAGGATCATGCCGAGCGGTCCGCCGATCACCGCGATCCACTTCACGCCCATGAGGTCCTTGAGCGAGAACTCGATCCCGAGCGAGAACATCAGGAGGACGACCCCGATCTCCGCGAAGCGCTCGAACGTGGGAACGTCCGAGACCGACGGCCCCGGAGTCAACGGGCTCACGAGGAGCCCGCCCAGGACGTAGCCCAGGATCAGCGGCTGGCGCGCGAGCCGGGCAAGCGCTCCGCCCACCACCGCGGCCAGGAAGACGTACGCGAGGTCCCGAAAGAGAACGGGTTCGGCGATCATTTATGAACGCAGGACGACGTAGAGGTCGAGCAGGTTCGTCCTGGTGGGACCCGAGACGAGCAGATCGCCGCTCGCCCCGAGAAACCGATAGGCGTCGTTGTCCCTCAGGGCCTGTCGGGCATCAGCTCCGGCGGCGGCGCCCCGCCCGACGCTCCCCGCGTCGACGATCGCTCCGGCGGCATCGGTCGGGCCATCGGTGCCGTCGGTTCCCGCGGCGAGAATCGTCATGCGGTCCGTCGGCAGGAGCTCGAGCGCCGCGGAGAGGGCGAACTCCTGGCACCGACCCCCCTTTCCCCGTCCCCTCACCGTCACGGTGGTCTCGCCGCCCGCGATCAGGCACGCCGGGGGCTCGAGACGGCGCGCGCGGGCCACGAGGTCACGCGCGACGTCCCGCGCCTCGCCCTGGAGCTCACGGGTCGCCAGATGGGGCTGGAAACCGAGGCGGCCCGCCCTTGCGACGGCCGCGTCGGTGATCAAACCGTTGTTGCCGATCACGATGGTGGTGACGCGACCGAACAGCCGATCTCCGGGTTTCGGCGTCTCCTCGATCTCACCTCGCGCCCCGGCCTCGAAGCGGCGGGCGATCGAGGCCGGCACCCGCCCGGCGAGCCCTCTGCGTACCAGGACCTCACGGGCGTCCGCAAAGGTCGTCGGGTCGGGGGCAGTCGGCCCCGAGGCGATCACGTCCAGCGGATCACCGACCACATCGGACAGGGCGAGCGTGAGAACGGTCGCCGGCCAGGCGGCACGTGCGAGCTGGCCTCCCTTGAAGAGCGACAGGTGCTTGCGGACGGCGTTCAGCTCGCCGATGGTCGCGCCGGAAGCCAGGAGGAGCCGCGTGACCTCCTGCTTCTCGGCGAGCGTGATCGGGGGCGCGGGGGCCGGGGTCAGGGCCGAACCCCCGCCGGAGACGAGGAAGAGCACGAGATCGTCCTCGCGGGCGCTTCGGGCGAGCTCGAGCAGCCGCGCGGAGGCGGCGAGCCCGCGCTCGTCGGGCACTGGATGACCCGCCTCGGCGACCTCGACGCGCGGCACGCGTGCGCCGTGACCGTCCTTGACGACGACGAAGCCGTCGGCGATCCGGTCGCCGACGACCTCTTCGGCGACGGCCGCCATGACCCCGCTCGCCTTGCCGCAGCCCAGGACATGGACACGCGCGTGGCGCGGATCAACGCGAAGATGGCGCCGGACGAGTGGCGCCACATCGCCCGCGGCGAGCGCCGATTCCATGATCGAGCGCGCCGCCTCCCGCGGGGTCACGAGCGGAGCTTGAGGAGGCGCTCTCCCGCGTCCCGAAGCATGTCATCGGTCTTCGGGAAGCAGAACCGGATCTTGGTGCGGCCCAGCTCGGGGTGGGCGTAGAAGGAGGAGCCCGGGACCGTGGCGACCCCGACGTTCCGGATGAGCCACATCGCGAACGCCGCGTCGTCGGGGACGTCGTACTGCCTCAGAAAGTGGGCGACGTCGGTGAGGATGTAGTAGGCGCCCCGCGGCTTCCACGCCACGAACCCGGCCTTCTCGATGTAGCCCCAGAGGAGATCGCGCCGCGCCTGGTACGACTCCCGGAGCCCCACGTAGTAGGAATCGGGTAGCCGGAAGGCCGTGACCGCGGCTTCCTGGAGCGGATGAGGCGCCCCGACCGTGACGAAATCGTGAGCGCGTCGGATGCCGAGCGCGAGCTCGGGCGGCGCGACCGCGTAGCCGATCCGCCAGCCGGTGACCGAGTAAGACTTCGAGATGCCGGAGATGGTGACGGTGCGCTCGGCCATGCCGGGCAGCGTGGCGATCGGCGTGTGGCCGAGGCCGTCGTAGACGATGTGCTCGTAGATCTCGTCGGTGATGGCCAGGAGGTCGTACTCGAGGCAGAGATCGGCGATTGTCTGGAGCTCGTTGCGCGAGAAGACCTTGCCGGTCGGGTTATTGGGGCTGTTGAAGATGATGGCGCGCGTGCGGGGCGTCACCGCCCGCCGGAGCCGGTCCGGATCGAAGGAGAAGTCCGGCGGCTCGAGCGGGACGAACGCCGGCTGGGCGCCGGAGATCACGCACCCCGGCCCATAGTTCTCGTAGAACGGCTCGAAGATGATGACCTCGTCGCCCGGATTCAACACAGCCAGCAGCGTCGACAACATGGTCTCCGTCGATCCGCAGCAGACCGTCACGTGGCGGTCGGGATCGATCTCCATCCCGTAGAACGTGCGGTACTTCCCGGCGATCGCCTGCCGCAGGCGCGGCGTCCCCCACGTGACCGCGTACTGGTGGAAGTCGCCGTCGATCGCCTGGTGGGCCGCCGCGATCAGCTCCGGCGGCGGGGGGAAGTTGGGCATGCCCTGGGCCAGGTTCACGCCGCCGACCTGATCGACGACGCGGGTCATCTCGCGGATGACCGACTCGGTGAATGCCTGGACCCGCCTGGAGATCTCCACTACGGAACGATCACGTCACGCTCGATCGGATCGACCTGGACGCCCCGGTCCTTGAGCCACCGGACCCCGCGCTCGAGCACGCCTTCGTCGCCCTCGAGCTCGAGCACCATCCACCCGTGGTCGGCCTTCACGTCGGCGCGGCGGATGTTGATCACGATGTCGAAATCCTTCACGAGCCGGTAGACGATCGGTTCCTGAATCAGCGCCGACGGAAAGGTGAGGCGGACGCGCATGCGGGCCATCGAACGCGCCGCCCCGGGCTACCCTCCAGCGATCGCGGGCACGATCGACACCTCGTCGCCGTCCTTGAGGGTCGTCTTCTTGGCCTGGAGGAACCGGATGTCCTCCTGGTTGACGTAGATGTTGATGAAACGACGCAGCTCACCGGTCTCGTCGAGCAGACGCTCTTTCAGGCCCGGGAACTGCCGCTCGAGATCGTCGACGACGCTGTCGATCGTGGCGCCCTTGGCCTGAATCTCGGCGTTGCCTTTCGTGAGGGTGCGGAGCGGCGTGGGAATCCGTACGAGCACCGGCATTCTCGTTTCCTCCTACGACGTTTGGGACTTAAGATCGGCCAAGGCACGGTCGAAGGCCGACAGC
>QHSV01000379.1 GCA_003221655.1 Candidatus Rokuibacteriota bacterium | reverse complement strand
TGGAAAGACATGGTGCCTGAGAGCTACTATGTGACATTGTCGGCCGTCCTGTTCACGATCGGCGTGGTGGGCGTCGTGATCCGGCGCAACCCGCTCGTGATCTTCATGTCGATCGAGCTGATGCTGAACGCCGCGAACCTCGCCTTGGTCGCCTTCGGGCAGCGGCTCGGGAACCTCGACGGCCAGGCGGTCGTCTTTTTCGTGATGGCGGTGGCGGCGGCCGAGGTGGCCGTCGGTCTGGCGATCATCGTGGCGATCTTTCGCGTCCGCCGACGGCTCTCGGTGGACGATTTGAGCCTCATGCGCTGGTAGCCGGGAGAGGTCATGGCCAAGACACTGACGCGGGGTGGGGCGTCTCCGGGGCTGGGTGTCGACGCCGCCGTCGCAAAGCAACTGCTGACCGACATGCTCCTGATCCGCCGATTCGAGGAGAAGGCCGCCGAGGCGTACACGCTCGGGAAGATCGGTGGATTCCTCCATCTCTATATTGGTGAGGAGGCGGTGGCGGTCGGCACCACCTCGGTGCTCCGCCCGGACGACTACGCGATCTCCGCCTATCGCGAGCACGGCCACTGCCTGGCGAAGGGCTCGGACCCGAAACGCGTCATGGCCGAGCTCTACGGACGCCGCGACGGGCTCTCCAAGGGCAAGGGCGGCTCGATGCATCTGTTCGACCGGAGCACCAACTTCCTCGGCGGCCACGCGATCGTCGGGGCGCACCTGCCGATCGCGGCGGGGGTCGGCTTCGCCATCAAGTATCAGGGGGGCGACCAGGTCATCGTCTGTTACTTCGGCGACGGCGCCGTGCCGGAGGGGGAGTTTCACGAATCGATGAATCTCGCAGCCCTGTGGAAACTGCCGGTGATCTTCCTCTGCGAGAACAACCGCTACGCCATGGGTACCTCGGTGGAGCGCGCGCTCGCCCAGCCCGAGATCTGGAGGTTCGGCCAGACCTACGGAGTCCCCTCGGAGCGCGTGGACGGCATGGACGTCCTGGCGGTCCGCGAAGCGGTCGCGCGGGCGGTCACCCGGGCGCGGCAGCACAAGACGCCCGCGCTCCTGGAGGCGGACACCTACCGGTACCGGGGCCACTCCATGCGCGATCCGGCCGGCGCGGTGTACCGGACCAAGGAGGAGGTCGAGCGCGAGAAGCTGCGGGATCCGATCGTGCTGTTCCGCGACAAGCTTCTCGCCGCGGGCCTCCTCGCGGAGGCCGACGTGCGGACGATCGAGAAGGACGTCAGCGACCGCGTCGACGAGGCCGTGGCGTTCGCCGACGCCTCGCCGGAGCCACCGGGCGAATGGCTCTTCACCGACATCTACAAGGAGGCGTGAGATGGCGGCGATGACGTACCGCGAAGCCCTGAACCTGGCGCTGCGCGAAGAGATGCGCCGGGATCCGCGCGTCTTCGTCATCGGCGAGGAGGTCGGCCTCTACGAGGGCGCCTACAAGGTGACGCAGGGGCTCTTGAAGGAATTCGGCGGGCAGCGCGTCGTCGACACGCCCATCGCGGAATCGGGGTTCACGGGCGTCGGGATCGGCGCGGCGATGGTGGGGCTGCGTCCCGTGATCGAGATGATGACCTTCAACTTCGCGCTCCTGGCGCTCGATCAGATCGTGAACTCGGCGGCCAAGATGTATTACATGTCGGGCGGGCAGTTCAACGTACCGATCGTCATCCGCGGCCCGGGTGGGCCGGCGGCGCAGCTGGCGGCGCAGCACTCGCAGTCGATGGAAACCTACTTCTACCATGTGCCGGGCCTGAAGGTCGTGCGCCCGACGACGCCGATGGACGCCAAGGGCTTGCTGAAATCAGCGATCCGCGACGACAATCCCGTGATTTTCATCGAGGCGGAAACCCTCTACAGTGTCAAGGGCGAAGTTCCCGACGACCCGGAGTTTCTCATCCCGCTCGGGAAGGCGCTCGTGCGGCGCGAGGGGACCGACGTCACGGTGATCGCCTACATGGGCATGATGTACCGGGCGATGGAAGCGGCGGAGGAGCTCGAGAAGGAAGGCATCTCGGTCGAGCTGGTCGATCCCCGCACACTGCGTCCCATGGACACCGAGACGATCATCGGCTCGGTGCGGAAGACCCATCGGGCCGTCGTCGTGGAGGCGGGCGCGGGCTTCGCCGGCATGGGCTCGGAGATCGTCGCGTTCGTCACCGAGCAGGCGTTCGACGATCTCGACGCGCCAGTGGAGCGGGTCACCGGCGCCAACGCCCCGATGCCCTACGCGCGCAATCTGGAGAAGCTCAAGACGCCGTCGAAGGACAAGATCCTCGCCGCGGTCCGGCGCGTGTGCAACGCGAACGGGAGCTGAGTCATGGCCATCACGAAGGTCGTGATGCCCAAGCTCTCCGAGGCGATGGAGAGCGGGAAGATCATCAAGTGGCTGAAGAAGGAAGGCGATCGGATCCAGGGCGGCGACATTCTGGCCGAGATCGAGACGGACAAGGCCGACGTCGAGATGGAAGCGTTCGGCGCGGGCGTCCTGCGCAAGATCCTGGTTCCGGCCGGTGACACGGTGCCCATCGGCGAGCTGATCGGCGTCGTCGCCGATCCGGCCGACGACATCTCCGCGCTGCTCGCTTCTGCTCCCGCCGGAGGGGCCGGGGCAGGCTCGGTCGCTCCGAAAACCCCACTTCGCGCCGAGCCTGCCCCGGCCCCTCCGGCGGGAGCGGCGTCGGCGGTCACCCCTCTGCCGCGGCCGGCAGGCGCGACGCCGTCGGCGGCACCCGTGTCGGTCGTGCGGCCGGCGGCTGTCGTGAGCGCGCCGGCTCCCGCGACCGCCACCGGCGTGACTCACGGGCCGCAGGGTGGACGGGTGAAGGCTTCGCCGCTGGCGAAGAAAATCGCGGCTCAGGCCGGCGTGGACCTCAAGCTCATCCAGGGCACGGGGCCGGGCGGCCGTATCGTCCGCCGTGACGTCGAGGCCGCCGGCGTGGCGGTGGCGCCGACGGCGGTGGCCGCCGCGGTTACCGGCCCCGAGTTCGAGGACCGTCCGCTCTCTCAGATCCGCGCGGTCATCGCCAGACGGATGCCGCTGTCCAAGGCGCCCGTGCCCCACTTCTACGTCACCAGCGAGGTCGCGATGGATCGCGCGTGGGAGCTGCGCGAGCAGCTGAACACGCTGGAGGGCCAGCCCAAGATCTCCGTGAACGACCTCGTCATCCGGGCCTGCGCCCTGGCGTTGCTGAAGCACCCGGGCGTGAACGCCTCGCTCCAGGGCGACGCGATCCGCGTCTACCATCGAGCGCA
>QHSV01000471.1 GCA_003221655.1 Candidatus Rokuibacteriota bacterium | reverse complement strand
TCTCGGCGACGGACGCTGGAACGTCGCGAACCGAGACGTGGAGCACGCTCGTGAGCCGGTCCGGGTACGGTGCGCAGTAGTCCTTGAGGAAGCGGTGATACGCCTGGTACATCATCAGCTCGATCGAGACATCATCGAGACCGGAAAAGGCCGCCAGCCCGCCTGACGGCAGGACCATGTTCACGTCCACACCCTCGATGTCCATGTCCTTGATCCGCGCGTGCGAGTCGAAGTTGACGCGGTCGTCGGGGAAGGGTGGCCCCTGCCAGCGAACGTCCCAGGGCGTGCCGCCGTCCTTCAGGCCGCGGGTGACCGCGTCGGCCGGAGGGACGCGCTCGCGAGAGCCGAGGAGACGATTAAGCTCGGGGCGCTTGCCCACTCGATACCGGGACACCCCTCCCTTGCCCGGGGCGCGCCCGATCAGTGATCCGAGCGACGCCAGCCTGGCCTTGTCGGCGGCCGACAAGTAGGCCTCGATGGGTTCTGCGGCCTCGATGATGTGGGTGTCGGCGTCGAAGATCCGGTAGCCCGCGCGTGCCATAAACGGTTCCTCCTCGGGTGTCCCTGACACCCCCCAGGGGCGTCGGTTAGTCAGCCGGCTCCATTCGATACAGACGCAGGAGCTTCAAGAGCGGGACGTCCTGCGCCGTGAAGAGCACGGCGGGCTCGGTCCCGACATTGGCGTGGGCGTGCCGCGCTCGCGGCGGGACCACGAAGAAGTCGCCCGGCTCCCACTCGAAGGTCTGGTCGTCGACGGTCGTGACGCCCCTCCCCTGCACGACACGATAGACGGCGCAGCTCGTCTCACGATGGGCGCGCGTCCGCGCCCGCGGGCGGAGGAGCTGCAGGTAGCAGGCAACCGTCGGGCGCAGCGAGGAGCCGCTCTCCGGATCGATGTACTCGAGCAGGGTGTCGTCGAAGGGATCGGGCGCTTGCTCGGCCCGTCTGAGTAAAGCAGCGTGGGCTTCGCTCCAGGGAAAGTAGATATCGCGCCCCGGGTTCCGGAGCGCGGGCTGCTGCTCGTCGGGATACGGCTCGAACGTCAGGTTCTCGAGGAAGCGGACGATCTGCCAATCGAGGATGTCCATCCAGTAGACGGGCGCGCCTCCCTCGTTGCCGTGGTCGTGCCAGGCCATCCCGGGGGTGAGCACGAGGTCCCCCTGTTTCATGGCGCACTTCTGGTTGTCGACCGTCGTGAAGGCGCCTTCGCCGTGGAGCATGAACCGGATCGCGGTCGGCGAGTGGCGGTGCGCGGGCGCGACCTCGCCCGGCAGCAGGTACTGGATCGCGAGGACGAGGCTGTGGGCGACGGTCCGCTCCGGGACACCGGGATTGTGGAGCCGGAGGACCCGGCGCTCGGCGCCGCGGTGCGGGCTGAGAAACTCGCTGCTCTCCCGCAGCAGTGGCTCGATGTCGCGCCAGCGCCAGTGGCGCGGCTGGGTCGCGGTGGGCTTCGGCGGGATGAGCGGTCCCGGCCGGGACCACGGAGCGTCCAGCCCCGCCGCCCTCAACCGCGCGCAATACGCCTCCAGCTCCTCGACCGTCCGTGTTGTCTGGACCGCCATGGTCGCATTCCCCCCAGCTGGAATTCTAGCTGAACACGCTGCTCTGCTGGCTGTCGAACCGCACGCCCACCCGTTGGCCCACCTCGAGCGTCTGGCTGGAATCGACCTGGACGCGGACGCGCGTCCCATCGTCGAGCGTCACATGGCAGTCGATGATGTTGCCGAGGAAGGTCACGTCCGCCACCTTGCCGGGCACTGTTCCCAGCGGGTCAGCGGTCGACGCCGGCGCCGGCGGGGTCAAGCGGAGGCTCTCGGGACGGATCGCCACCTGCACTGCCTGCCCGCCGACCGCACTCTGCGAGAGCGCCGCCGCGATCGGGTGCTCGCCGCCGACCGCAACGAGGCTGTCGTCGCCGGCGGCGCGGATGACCCGCCCGGGGATCAGATTGACCAGGCCCATGAAGTCCGCGACGGTCTTGTTGGCCGGCCGCGTGTAGACCGCTCGGGGCACGCCGAGCTGCATGATCTCACCCCCGTGCATCACGGCGATCCGGTCGGAGAGCGCCATCGCCTCCGACTGGTCGTGGGTGACGTAGACGAAGGTGATTCCGGTGCGGCGCTGAAGCTCCTTCAGCTCCCACCGCATGCGCTCGCGGAGCCTGGCGTCGAGGTTCGAGAGCGGCTCGTCGAGGAGCAGGATGCCCGGCTCCACCACGAGGCTTCGCGCCAGCGCGACGCGCTGTTGCTGGCCGCCGCTCAGCTCGCTCGGGTAGCGACGCTCGAGCCCCGCGAGGTTGACCAGCTCCAGGACGCGCGCCACGCGCGCGCGGGTCTCGGTCCGGCCGACCTTGCGGACCTCCAGGCCGAAGGCGACGTTCTGGTACACGGTCCTGTGCGGCCAGACGGCATAGTTCTGGAACACCATCCCCATCCCCCGCCGCTCCGGCGGGACGACGCCGGCCGGCGTGGAGAGCGTCTTCGCCCCCACCCGGATCACGCCCTCGTCGGGCGACATGAAGCCCGCGATCAGACGCAGGAGCGTGGTCTTGCCGCAACCGCTGGGGC
>QHSV01000470.1 GCA_003221655.1 Candidatus Rokuibacteriota bacterium | reverse complement strand
GTTCCTGTGGAAGACGGTTTATATGCTCAAGCTGCCAACGCTCGCGTCTCGCTTCCGCGTGGTGCTCGACTGGACGGTCGAGTTGTTCTTCGAGCGGGACGTCTCCGAGCTAACAGTGGACGGCGAACGCGCCGTATGACCCGGGGACGTCCATGACGAATCTTCCGATCTGGCGCCGGCTCGCCTGGCGACTCGGCGCGAGCTTCCTCCTCCTCACGGCGATCGCGGTTCTGCTCAGCGGCTTTCTGCAGTATCGAGCGCAGGAGCAGTGGCTGCGCCAGTCGCTCGGCTCGCTTCTGCTGAACATCGCTCGCACCGGCGCCCTCCTGGTGGATGGTGACCTGCACCAGGCGGTCGTCGCTGCGGCGCGGAGCGACACGCCGGAATACGCGAGGCTCCGGCGCGAGCTCGTGCGCATCCAGGAGACGAATCGCCTGGGAGACGCGGTCTACACGCTCACCGATGTCCAGGGGGCGACGGCCCGATTCGCGGTCATCAGTAACGGCCTGGCCCCGCTGGGCCTCGAGTATCGGCTGGCTCCCGAGATCCAGCCGATTCTGCACCGGGTCCTGACAGAGGGCGTCCCAGCCTACACGGGCATCTACGTGAGTTCGTCGGGCACCTGGATCACTGCCTTTGCCCCGGTCAAGAACTCAGCCGGCCAGACCGTCGCTGCGCTGGACGTGGACTTCCGGGTCGACGTCTACCTCGGCGAGCTGGCCGCCGTCCGCAGGCGGTTTTACCTGCACTCGCTGGCCGGAGCCGTGCTCGCGCTCATCGCCGGGGTTCTGCTGGCGCGGCAGATCACGCGGCCCGTCGTTCAGCTCTCAGGCCTGGCCCGCGGCATCGTCGAGGGGCATTTCTCGACGAGCGTGCGCATCGCTGCTCGCGACGAGATCGGAATGCTGGGCAACGTGCTCCACCTCATGGCTGAGCGGCTCAACGTGTCCCACCGGAGCATGACGGAGGTTCTCGTCCGCGCCCTGGAAGCGCGGGGAGAGACGACCGGATCGCTCCGGCGGCTCGCGGATGCGTCGGCGGTTGTCTCCGAGCACCTGGAGCTGTCCCCGACCCAGCGCGAGGCGCTGGAGCTCGGCGCTCTCCTGCACGACATCGGCGAGATCCGGGTCCCCGAGGCTGTCCTACAAAAGCCGGACCTGCTTGCGCCTGACGAGTGGGAGATCGTCCAGCGCCATCCGGAATGGGGCGTGGAGCTTCTCGAGGCGGTGCCGTTGCTCACGCCCGCGCTGGACGTGGTAGGTGGCCATCACGAGCGCTACGACGGGTCCGGGTACCCTCACGGCCTCACGGGAGAGACGATCCCGCTGACAGCGCGGATCTTCGCGGTGGTGGACG
This sequence comes from Candidatus Rokuibacteriota bacterium, assembly GCA_003221655.1. Classification (GTDB taxonomy): domain Bacteria; phylum Methylomirabilota; class Methylomirabilia; order Rokubacteriales; family CSP1-6; genus AR31. Next base: position 1,693 of record QHSV01000470.1, on the reverse strand, counting down.
CGCTGGATGCGATGACCCACGATCGGCCCTATCGCCGCGCGCGCCCGCTCGCGGAGGCTCTCGGCATCCTGCGCGAGAATGCCGGTAAGCAGTTCGATCCCCGGGTCGTGGAGGCAGCGCTGAAGATTCCGCCGGCGCGCTGGGTCGAAGTGCTCGCGTGTCCGGTCTAGTTTGCGGCACACTTCGAGCCCGACGAGGTCATCTTCCGGGAGGGCGACCGCGGCGACTGGCCGCATCCCTCGCCGGAGCGCTTAGCGGTATCCTTGTTGTCGGGCGCCTGCCCGAATCATGGCGGCAACGACCAGCGATCCACTCGTGGCGCTTGCGACGCGCGCCCTCGACTTCGTCGGGGACGGCGGTGTCGTCGGGCTCGGCTCGGGCCGCGCGGCGAGCGCGTTCGTCCGCGCCCTCGCCGCGCGCGTGCGCGACGGGCTCCGTGTCCGGGGCGTACCGACGTCCGAGGAGACGGCGCGCCTCGCCGAGGAGCTCGGCATCGGCCTCGTCGGCCTCGAGGCCGAGCTGGACCTCACCATCGACGGCGCCGACGAGGTCGATGGGCAGCTGAACCTCATCAAGGGCTATGGCGGGGCGTTCGTGAGGGAACGGATCGTCGCCGCGGCGTCCCGACGGCAGGTCATCCTCGTGACTTCCGACAAGCTGGTCGAGACTCTCGGCGCTCGCGGCCGGCTTCCGGTGGAGGTCATGCCGTTCGCGCTCCCACTCTGCCGGCGGCGGCTCGAGGACCTCGGGCTGAAGCCCGCGCTGCGGACGCACGAGGAGCGTCCCTTCGTGACCGACAACTTCAACGTGATCATTGACTGCGCGGTGGGTCCGATCGAGGACCCGGCAGCCCTCCAGCGGGTGATCCTCGCGATCCCCGGCGTTATCGACACGGGCCTCTTCCTCGCCACCGCCGACACGGTCCTCGTGTCGGACGGCGAGACCGTGCGCGAGCTCGTCCGGAGGAGGTCGCCGTGACGGCCGGGACCGCGTCGTTCCACGTGCCGCCCGACCTCGAGGCGGCGGTGAGCGCGGAGCTCGACGCGTGGCGCACGGGCAACAAGGTGAGGCGGCTCTGGGCGCGGGACGCGACCTTGTGGACGGGCACCGACGAGGCGAGCTGGCTCGGGTGGCTCGGGGTCGCCGGCGACCAGCTCGCTCGAATGGACGCGCTCCGCGAGCTGGCTGCGGAGGTCCGGGCCGTGGGCTTCACGCACGCCCTGGTGCTCCGCATGGGAGGCTCGAGCCTCTGCCCGGAAGTCCTGAAGATGACCTTCGGCCGGATCGCGGGCTATCCCGAGCTCTTCGTCCTCGACTCGACCGACCCGGGGCAAATCCGGGCGATCGAGCGGAAGATCGACGTGGCCAGCACGCTCTTCATCGTGTCGAGCAAGTCCGGCAGCACCCTCGAGCCGAACATCTTCATGCGGTACTTCTTCGACCGTGCGAAGCAGCTGGTCGGCGGCGATCGCGCAGGTAGCCACTTCATCACGATCACCGACCCGGGCTCGAGGATGCAGGAGGTCGCGACGGCCGACGGGTTCCGCCGCATCCTCTTCGGCGTGCCGTCCATCGGCGGGCGCTACTCGGCGCTCTCGGACTTCGGCATGGCGCCGGCGGCGATCAGATCATCTGTGACGACCCGGATGATCTCCCGGTGCCGGGACGGCGATATTCCTTCGGTGTGGTGAAG
>QHSV01000469.1 GCA_003221655.1 Candidatus Rokuibacteriota bacterium | reverse complement strand
CGCGAGCCGAGGGGATGCTCGAAGTGCGACCGCCCGAGGTCGAAGCTCTCCCGGCACAGGAACTTCAGCCCCGGCGTCCCACAGGAGATGGCGAAGTTGAGCGCGAACGGGCTGTGGCTCTCGGTATGCCGCGCGACGCGCGGCGAGTAGACGGCGATCTCGTCCGACAGGGGGCCGAGTGTCGCCAGGATGCGCGCCCCGTGGACCACGATGCCGGCGTCGGTCTCGCGCACCACCTGGAGCGCCGTCCCCGCTTCCAGGTTGAACACGCCGGAGACGGTCCGGCTGCGCTGCAGGTTGATCAGCGAGTGGGTCAGGGTCAGGTCGTGCTCGCTGATGTACTCGTAGTAGCGCCGCATGTTCTGACCGAACTGGGGCCTGCCCCGCGCGAAATAGTCGCCCGCCGCGGCCCAGGCCGCGAAGGTGACGTTCATGAAGTCGGGCGAACGGCCCATCATGCCGCACGTCGTGCGCGCCCAGCGGAGCATCATCGCGCCCCGCCGTTCGAGCTCCTGCCGTGTGCGCGGAATCACGAAGGACAGGCCGACGCGCTCGCGGCTGGTGGGCGACACGTACGTCATCTCGTCGCGCAGCGCGGGGCCGTGCTGCAGGTCGTACAGCGCCGCGATCGCCCGTACCCCGTTGGCGAGGCCGGGGTGCGTCGTCACGTCCTTGACGCGCTCTCCCCGAAGCCAGATCTCGCGTTCTTGGTTCTGCAGGCCCTTGATGTACTCGGCGCCTGTACGCGCTGGCATGGCGACTCCTTACGCGACCGAGTTGCGCATCAAGAAACCTCCAGGGGAGTCGGGTGACGGGCGGGTGCGCGCTCGTGGGCAGGAGTTGCCGACTCCGGGAACGCCATGCTGACCGGCGCGTTGGCCTCGAAGGGGCTCCAGAGCCCGAGCTCTTTGCCAATCTCCCGGAGCGCGGGCAGCACTTCCTCACCGAGGAGGCGAATACACGTCTTCGTGTCCGCGCTCGAGACGAACCCGTCCGCCGCCCAGAATCCGAGGATGGACGGCCTCGTCTCCTCGAGCAGGCGCCGGAGCTTCGGGATCACCGTCTTCGGCGTCCCCGCGACGATCATCTGGCTCTTGATCTGGTCCTCGAAGGCCGAGCCGCGCGGGTTCGACCGGCGCCCGACCGCGTACTCGACGAACGCCGAGCGGATCGAGGGCGAGAAGTAGCCGGACGGGGTCGACCAGACCGGGTGCGCGAGGCCCGTGAACTCGCCCTGCATCCACATGAACTGGCGGGCGTTGTCCATGGCCTTTTCCTCGGTCTCGGCGACGTGGCAGCGCTGGAGGTAGCCGCGGTACTCGGGCCCCCCCGCGTAGCCTGTCTCGGCCGCCACCTGGTCGTATTGCTCCCAGATCTTCTTGGTCGCCTCGATCGCCGTACTCAGCGCGATGTAGGGGTAGCGCTTCTTCGCCGCCCACACGATCGTCTCCTTGCTGAGCACGCCCGGGATCCAGACCCGCGGGTGGGGCTTCTGCAGTGGCACCGCCCACGGGTTCACGACGCGATGCTGGTAGTGCGTGCCCTCCCACCGGAACGGCCCCGGCTGCGTCCACGCCTTGACGATCAGCTCATGCGCCTCCTCGAAGCGCTCACGGTTGAACGCGGGGTTGACGCCGGTGGCGAGCTGCTCCTGGCCGCCGCCCCGCACGAACCCGGACACCAGGCGCCCGCGCGAGACCATGTCGATCATCGCCAGCTCCTCGGCGAGCCGCACCGGGTTCTCGGCGAGCGGGAGCGGGTTCCCGAGCAGCACGATCTTCACGCGCTTCGTCGTGGCCGCGAGGATCGACGCGAAGATGTTGCACTTGGCCTGCATGCAGAACGGCGCGTTGTGGTGCTCGTTCAACATGATGCCGTCGAAGCCCACGGCCTCCGCGAGCCGATAGTGTTCGAGGTACTCGTTGTAGAGACGGCTGCCGGCGGCCGGGTCGAAGTACCGATTGGAGAACATGAGCGCGGTGGCCCCGAACGCGCGGCCCTCGTCCTCGGGGTAGGCCGACATCGGTTGCTCGGTGAAATACATGAGATGCATCAGGCCTCTCCTTGACTCACGAAGTCGGTGACGAGCTGCGCGAGCTCGTCGGGCTTCTCCATTTCGACGAAATGCCCGGCGCCCTCGACGACCTCGAGACGCGCCCTCGGAAGCGCTTTGGCGAAGCGCTCGCCGCATTCGAGGGGAACAATGCGATCGTCGCGGCCCCAGACGACCACGGTGGGTGTGGCGACACCACCGAGAAGGTGCGGTAGCGTCGGATTGTACATGTACGGCTTCCAGGCGATGCGAAATGTCATCTCGCGATTGAGGTCCCAGTGCTCCAGCTGGCTGGTCGCCGGCTCGGCGCCGAAGAGGCGGTCGAAGGCGCGCTGGTCCGCGAACCCCAACCGCACGTAGTCGATGTACGACACGAGTGCCTGGTCGGCGATCTCGCCGCGGTCGGGCTTGAACCCCATCGCGCCGACCAGCACGAGACGCCGGAACGCGCGCGGCGCCTGCGTGGCCATCTCCGCCGCGATCCAGCCGCCGAAGCCGAGTCCGACCACCGACACCACACCGGCGTCGCGGGTGATGGCGATCTCGCCGAGCAGCCATTGGTACACGGCGGCGAGGTCCCGCACGTTGCGCATCCAGGCGGGCGGCTGGGACCCGTCGTAACCGGGGTGCGACGGCACCAGGACGGTGAAGCGGCGCGCCAGGGCCTCGTAGAAGGGCAGGCGCTCGAGCGTCCCGATGTCATGGTGCAGCACCAGCAGGGGCGGACCCACTCCGGCCCGCGTCACGCGCACCGCGACCCCTGCGATCGGAATGGTCTCCGAGACCCAGCTGGCGGCGATCGTGCTCACGGTGGCGATGGCTCCTTCCGTCATTCGGGCTCGTGACCGCGAACGACGTCTGACCAGACTACCCGCTTCCCGCGGGGGCTGGCAAGGAGGAAGCCGCTAGGCGAAGACGATGCTGCCCCGAGGCCAGGGCGATGTGATCGCCGTCATCCGTGCAGGCCGGACGCCGGCGGCCATGGCGCCGGAGGCGTCGCTCCGGGATTCGATCGGCTCCGCAGCACCGTGATCGTAATTCCCTGGGAGAGGAGCCAGTCTTGAACCGACGCCCACCGGTGCGGGTCGTCCCGTTCCCACCGTGCGATCGCGTCCGATTCGATCGCGATCGCACTGCGGTTG
>QHSV01000164.1 GCA_003221655.1 Candidatus Rokuibacteriota bacterium | reverse complement strand
GATCCTGGTTCCGGCCGGTGAATCGGCGCCCATCGGTGCGCTGATCGGCGTCATCGCCGATCCGGCCGACGACATCTCCGCGCTGCTCGCTTCCGCTCCGGCGGGAGCGGCGTCGGCGGTCGCCCCTCCGCCGCGGCCGGCCGGCGCGACGCCGTCGGCGGCACCCGTGTCGGTCGTGCGGCCGGCGGCTGTCGTGAGCGCGCCGGCTTCCGCGGCCGCCACCGGCGTGACTCAAGGGCCGCAGGGTGGGCGGGTGAAGGCTTCGCCGCTGGCAAAGAAAATCGCGGCTCAGGCCGGGGTGGACCTCAAACTCATCCAGGGCACGGGGCCGGGCGGCCGTATCGTCCGCCGTGACGTCGAGGCCGCCGGCGTGGCGGTGGCGCCGACGGCGGTGGCCGCCGCGGTTACCGGCCCCGAGTTCGAGGACCGTCCGCTCTCTCAGATCCGCGCGGTCATCGCCAGACGGATGCCGCTGTCCAAGGCGCCCGTGCCCCACTTCTACGTCACCAGCGAGGTCGCGATGGATCGCGCTTGGGAGCTGCGCGAGCAGCTGAACGCGCTGGAGGGCGAGCCCAAGATCTCGGTGAACGACCTCGTCATCCGGGCCTGCGCCCTGGCGTTGCTGCAGCACCCGGGCGTGAACGCCTCGCTCCAGGGCGACGCGATCCGCGTCTACCATCGAGCGCACATCGGCATCGCCGTCGCGCTCGACGACGGCCTCATCACGCCCGTGCTGCGCGATTGTCACGCGAAACCGCTCGCTCGGATCGCCGTGGAGGCCCGTGACCTCGCCGAGCGCGCGCGGAATCGCAAGCTCCGGGCTCAGGAGCTGTCCGGGGCGACCTTCTCGATCTCGAACCTCGGCATGTTCGACGTCGCCGAGTTCTCGGCCATCATCAACCCGCCGGAGGGCGCGATCCTCGCGGTCGGGTCGGTGCGGCGCGTGCCGGTGGTGGACGACTCGGGGCTTGGCGTCGGGCGCCGGATGGCGATCACGATCTCGTGCGATCACCGCGTGATGGACGGAGCGATGGGCGCGCGGTTCCTGCAGGACGTCAAACGCTTGCTCGAAGAGCCGCTGCGGCTGCTCGTCTAGCGCGATGGCGACGCACACATTCGACGTCGCGGTGGTGGGCACCGGACCCGGCGGCTACGTCGCAGCCATCCGGTGCGCCCAGCTCGGGCTCTCGGTCGCGACCGTGGAGGACGACCGCCCGGGCGGTGTCTGCCTGAACTGGGGCTGCATCCCCACCAAGGCGCTGCTGCGAAACGCGGAGGTTGTCACGCTCCTCGGACGCGCAGCCGAGTTCGGGATCCGCCTGAGCGGCTTCGAGGCGAACTACGCCGAAGCCGTCCAGCGGAGCCGCAAGGTCGCCGACCGGATGGCCAAGGGCGTCGAGTTCCTCTTCCGGAAGAACAAGATCACCCTGTTTCCCGGACGTGGGACGCTGACGGCGAAGAACGTGGTGGAGGTGAAAGGGGCGACCGCCGCCGAGACGATCGAGGCGCGCGCCCTCATCCTGGCCACCGGCTCCGAGCCGAAATCGCTCCCCGGGGTCGCCATCGACGAGAAGACGGTGATCTCCTCGAACGGGGCCGTGCGGAACGAGCGCGCGCCCAAGTCGATCGCCGTCATCGGGGCGGGGGCGGTCGGCGTGGAGTTCGCCGACGTCTTCGCCGCGTACGACGTCCAGGTCACGCTCGTCGAGGCGCTCCCGCGCATCGTGCCCGTCGAAGACGAGGAGGTCTCGAAGGAGCTGACGCGGGCGTTCACGCGGCGGGGAATCGCCCTCAAGACCGGCGTCAAAGTGGTCTCCGTGAAGCCCGGTGGCGCCGGCGTCGTCGTCGACCTCGAGGGGGAGAAGCTCGAAGTCGAGCAGGTGCTCATGGCGGTCGGCCGCACCGCCAGGACCGCCGGGCTCGGGCTGGAGAGCATCGGCGTGCAGCTCGAGCGCGGCTTCGTGAAGGTTTCGCCGCACATGGAAACGTCGGTGAAGGGGCTCTATGCGATCGGCGACATGGCGGGCGCGCCGTTGCTCGCACACAAGGCGATGGCCGAAGGGGTCGTGGCGGCCGAGGCGATCGCGGGCAAGAGCCCGCGCCCCGTCGACTACGGAAACATCCCGTCGTGCACCTACTGCCGTCCGCAGATCGCCTCGATCGGGGTGACCGAGGCGCGCGCCCGAGAGAACGGGCGCGAGGTCGTCGTGGGCAAGTTCCCGTTCACGGCGAGCGGCAAGGCCGTCGCGCTCGGCGAGACGGAGGGGTTCATCAAGGTGATCGCTGACAAGGGGACGGGGGAGCTCCTGGGCGTCCACATCGTCGGTGCCGAGGCGACCGAGATCATCCACGAGTTCGCGGTGGGGCGCACGCTCGAGGCCACCCTCGAGGAGATCATCCACACGATCCACGCCCACCCGACCTTGTCCGAGGCGGCCCTGGAGGCGACGCTGGCCGCGCTCGGCCAGGCAATTCACATCTGACTCGGACGTCGCCGGGCCCGCGGGCCACGCGGACTCCCGAAACCCGGGGCGTCCGCGCCTGGATCGTTGTCTGTGTGGCGGTCACGACCTTCGTCGCATTCGTACCATCCCTGCAGAACCACTTCGTCGACTGGGACGACCCCGACAATTTCATCACCAACCCGTACTATCGGGGCCTCGGGTGGACTCAGCTCACATGGATGTGGACGACCCTCCTCCTCGGGCACTACGTCCCCCTCACGTGGATGACACTGGGTCTCGACTATCTCACCTGGGGTATGAATCCCGCCGGGTACCATCTCACCAACGTGCTGCTGCACTCCGCCAACGCGATCCTGGTGTACCTCGTCGCGTTACGGCTCCTGCGCGCCGCGATTCCGGCGGCGATGACGGTCGACCTCCTGGCGTGGCGACTCAGCGCCGCCTTCGCCGCGCTTCTCTTCGCCGTCCACCCTTTGCGGGTGGAGTCCGTCGCCTGGGTCACGGAGCGCCGCGACGTCCTCTCCGGACTCTTCTACCTCCTCACGATCTTGGCCTATCTGCGCGACGCCGAGGTCGCGATCGACGTGCGTATCCGCCGGCGACTGTGGTACTGGGTCTCGCTCGGATGCTTCCTCCTGGCCCTCCTCTCCAAAGCCATCACGGTGACGCTCCCCATCGTGCTCATCGTGCTGGACGTGTATCCGCTCCGCCGGCTCGGGGGTGACGCCGGAGACTGGTGGAGTCCTCGGGCCCGCCGGCGATGGGCCGAGAAGGTCCCATTCGTCCTGGCGAGCGCCGCCGTGATTCCCGTCGCGCTCGTCGCCGCCCGCAGCGGTGCGAACCTTGTCTCGATGGCCGGCTTCGGGGTGCCCGAACGGGTCGTGATCAGCCTCTACGGGCTGACCTTCTATCTGTGGAAAACGGTGCTCCCCCTCGAGCTATCGCCGTTTTACGCGTTGAAGATCCCGATCGTACCGTTGAGCGCGCCGTACCTCGTCGGTGGAATCGTCACCGCCGTCGTCACAGCCCTGGCCATCCTGGTGCGTCGTCGTTGGCCTGCCCCCGGGGCCGCCTGGCTCGTCTACGTGGTCACGCTCTTGCCGGTGTCCGGCATCTTCCAGAACGGACCCCAGATCAGCGCGGACCGTTACAGCTATCTCCCGTCGCTCTCCGTGGCGATGGTTGGCGGCGCTGGTCTCCTGGCGAGCTGGCGTGCGTGGCGGGGCCCGGGACGCAGCCGGTCGATCGCGTGCGTCATGACGGGCGCCGGTGTCCTCGTCGTGACGGTTCTGGTGGCCCTCACCTGGAAGCAGGTTACGGTCTGGCACGATCCGGAGCGGCTCTGGTCACACGCCCTCGCGATCGCTCCGTCGTCAGTGGTGCACTCCCATCTGGGTTACGTCCGCCGCCAGCAAGGCCGGCTGGACGAAGCGATCGAGCACTACCGAACGGCCTCGTCGATGCGACCCGGCGCGGCCGACCTCCAAATCGATTGGGGGAACGTGCTGGCTCAGCAAGGGATGCTCGGTGCGGCGATCGACCGCTACCGCGAGGCTCTCCGCCTCATGCCCGACGGCGCCGCCCCTCACTACCACTGGGGCAACGCACTCCTCCGCGCCGGGCGGCCCGAAGAGGCGATCGCGCACTACCGTGAAGCCGTCCGGATCGATCCGACGGACGCGGAGGCCCAGAACAGCTGGGGACGGGCGCTGGCCCAGCAGGGCAAATGGGAGGAGGCGATCGCCAAGTATCGTGAGGCCTTGCGTCTCAGGCCCCACAGTGTCCCGCACTACAATTGGGGCAACGCGCTGTTCGCGGCCGGCCGGCTCGAGGAGGCGATCTCCCACTATCGCGAGACCGTCCGGATCGATCCCAACGCTGCCGAAGCCTACAACAATTGGGGGAGGGCGCTGGCCCAGCAAGGCAAGTGGGCGGAGGCGATCACGAGGTACCGCGACGCTCTCCGCATCAAGCCCGAGTATCCCCTGGCGTCGTCGAACCTGGATCAAGCACTCTCGCGGGCGGGTCAAGCCCCGACGCGCTGAGGCCGAAGGAGGCGCAATGGCGAACATATGGCAGCCCGATATCGCCGTCGCGGAGAAGGTGCTGAGGGCGGTCGTCGTCTACCTCTTCATGCTGGCGGCATTCCGGTTCACGGGGAAGCGGCAGGTCGGTCAGCTCACCCCCTTCGACCTCGTCCTGCTCCTCATCATCTCGAACGTGGTCCAGAACGCGATCATCGGCCCCGACAACTCGCTCGGCGGGGGGCTCCTCGGTGCAGTCGTGATTCTGGCGTTGAACTACGCCATCGTCGAGGTGACGTACCGCTCGAAGCGGCTGCGCCATCTGCTCGAAGCGCAACCGACGCTCCTCGTCCACAACGGCCGCATCCTCCAGAAGAACCTGAATCGAGAGCGCATCTCGCTCGAGGATTTGCACGCAGCGCTCCGCCGCAGCGGCGTCGCCGACGTCGAGCACGTGCGGGCCGCGGTGCTCGAGGACAACGGCGGGATCAGTGTCATCCCACGGGCGGCCGCCGGGCCCGGCGAGTTTCCCGGCAGCCGCTGACGCTCAGTGATGGTGCAGGAAGGGCAGCGTGAAGAGCGGGGTGAATCCGTTCAGGGTGAGCGCCGCGCCGAGCGCCGCCAGGACCAGCGAGAACCAGAACATCGGGCGTGAGGTGGACAGAATCGACACGGACGCGCTCACGATCGCGATCTGCAGGAGGACCTCCCCGAACTCGAAATACGGGTGCCGCTCCCGGCGGACGTCCCGCGCCAGCTCGAGCTTCTTGGCGTCCTTCTCGATGTCCTTCTTCTCGGCGTTGTAGCGCTTCTCTTCCTCGGCGAACTTCGTCGCGAGCGCCTCGACCTTGGCGCGCTCGGCTCCCTTCAGACCCGAGGGCTCGGCCAGCTGCGTCTCGAGCAGCATCTTCTGGGCGCGGTACTGGTGCTCGCGGATGACCTTGGCCTGGTAGAACGCCCACTGGTCGGACGACTGCTGCTGGGCGAGGAGCATCTCCTTCACCGTGTTGTTGCCGCCGAGCGACGCGATCGAGAGCACGACCGCGTAGATCGCGGTGGTGAGCGCGGCGCGACGGCCGAACGTCGTCTCGCCGCGCTCGTGGAGCTCGTCGGGGTTGGGGACCTCGATCTCAGCCACGTGACTCGGTGGATCCCCTCCGGATCTCCTCCCGCATGGCGTCGCGGCCGGCCTCGAACGCGCTCATGAGGCGCTGCGTCTGCTCTTCGAAGATCTCGCGGCTCTTGTCCAGCCACTCACCGGCGCGGCCCTGCGCCTCGTTGGCGAACTCCTGCGCCCGACGCGCCACGTCACCGCCCCGGTCGGTCAGGAGCTCGCGGGCCTGCGCCCCGGTCTTCGGCGTCAACAAGATGGCGGCGGCGGCGCCCAGCACCGCGCCGAACAGGAACCAGCCCATGTACCCGCCCGTATCGCTTCGCTCGTTACTCATGGTGGTCTCCTTGGTGCCTGAAACGATGGACGAACACGTCGAGCCCCTTCTTGAGCCCGGCCGCCACGCCGACGAGCTGCCCCGCGCGAGTCAGGCTGCTCAGCGTCCCGACGACCCGGCTGAGCCCGGTGGCGATGTCGTCGACGCGGTCGGTGACGGCGCCGACGCGCTCGAGCTCCCGGCTTGCCTCGCGGGTGAGCGTCCGCACGTCCTCGGTGAGTGCCAGCGCCTGGCCGATGAGCGGCCGGAGCTCCTGCTCGATGATCGTCAGGACCGCCTCGGCGCGCTGGGCCATCCGGCGAAGCGCCCAGACCGCCGCCACGAGCGCCAGCAACAAGGCAAAGGCCGCCAGCGACAGGAGCAGCTGGACCCAGAAAGGCATGGGCCTGAATTATTGGTGGATAATCGAACCAAAGTCAATGAAACTACCAGCTTGATGTCGAGCGATGAGCGGTTCGGGGATCTGCGACGCCGTAACGTGGAGGCCGAGCTCGCCGGCGGTGACGAGCGCGTCCGCCGCCAGCACAAGGCCGGCAAGAAGACGGCGCGCGAGCGGCTCGAGCTCCTGCTGGACGCCGGGTCTTTCATGGAGGTCGACAAGTTCGTCGTCCACCAGAGCCACGACTTCGACATGGCCGGGCAGCGGACTCTCGGCGACGGCGTCGTCACGGGCTCGGGTCGCATCCACGGCCGGCCGGCTTTCGTATTCGCCCAGGACTTCACGGTGTTCGGGGGCTCGCTTTCGGACACGCACGCCCGCAAGATCTGCAAGATCATGGATCTCGCGATGAAGACGGGCGTGCCGATCATCGGGCTCAACGACTCGGGAGGGGCACGGATCCAGGAGGGCGTCGTCTCGCTCGCCGGCTACGCCGAGGTCTTCCTGCGCAACACGCTGGCATCGGGCGTCGTCCCCCAGATCTCGGCGGTGATGGGGCCGTGCGCCGGGGGCGCGGTGTACTCACCGGCGCTCACCGACTTCATCTTCATGGTGAAGAACACCTCGTACATGTTCGTCACGGGCCCGGACGTCATCCGGACGGTCACCCACGAGACCGTGTCGGCCGACGATCTCGGCGGGGCCCGGACGCACGCCACCACTTCCGGGGTCGCGCACTTCGCCGCCGACAGCGAGGAGGAGTGCCTGGCCCTGATCCGCGAGCTGATGACGTTCCTTCCGCAGAACAACCTCGAGGACCCGCCGCTCCGGCCGACGCGGGACCCCGTCGACCGTCGGGACGAAAGTCTGCAGTCCATCGTGCCGGATCAGCCGAACAAGCCCTACGACATGCTGGACATCATTCGCACGGTGCTGGACGAGCACTATTTCTTCGAGACCCACGCCGGGTTCGCGCCCAACCTCATCGTCGGCTTCGGCCGTCTGGGCGGCCGGCCGGTCGGCGTCGTCGCCAATCAACCCACGCATCTCGCCGGATGCCTCGACATCAACGCCTCGCTCAAGGGCGCGCGGTTCGTCCGCTTCTGCGACTGCTTCAACATCCCGCTCGTGACGTTCGAGGACGTGCCGGGATTCCTGCCGGGAACGACGCAGGAGTTCGGCGGGATCATCAAGCACGGCGCCAAGCTCCTGTACGCGTACTGCGAGGCCACGGTCCCCAAGCTCACGGTGATCACCCGCAAGGCCTACGGCGGGGCCTACTGCGTCATGTCGTCCAAGCACATCCGTGGCGACGCGAACTTCGCCTACCCGACCGCGGAGATCGCCGTCATGGGTCCGGAGGGTGCCGTCAACATCCTCTACCGGCGGGAGCTGGAGCGGGCGGGAGCGCCGGCCACCTTCCGGGAGGACAAGACGCGGGAGTATCGCGAGATGCTCGCGACTCCGTACGTGGCCGCCGAGCGCGGTTACATCGACGAGGTGATCGAGCCTCGGGACACGCGGGCGCGACTCTGCGCCGCCCTCGAGCTCACGCGGACCAAGCGCGACACCAACCCGCCGAAGAAGCACGGAAACCTCCCCCTGTGATGGCAGTGCGAGCCGCAGCCGCAGGCGAGGCGAGTCTGTGACGGACCGGGCGAGAGAGTTCAAGACCTCCTGGGGCAGTCCGCTGAAGCCCGTCTACGGGCCCGAGGACGCCCCGGCCGAGCGCTTCGCCTCGGAGCTCGGCGCACCGGGCGAGTTCCCGTTCACCCGCGGCGTCCATCCCGAGATGCACCGCAAGCGCCTCTGGACGATGCGGCAGTACGCGGGCTTCGGCTCCGCCGCCGAGACGAACAAGCGGTACCGCTTCCTTCTGGAGCAGGGGCAGACCGGCCTGTCGGTCGCGTTCGATCTCCCCACCCAGATGGGGTACGACCCCGACGCGCCCATGGCGCGCGGTGAGGCGGGCAAGGTGGGCGTGTCCATCGCCTCACTCGAAGACATGCACGATCTCTTCGAGGGAATTCCGCTCGACCGCGTCTCGACCTCGATGACGATCAACGCCACCGCGTCGATCCTTTTGGCGCTCTACGTGGCGACCGCGCGCCGCCAGGGCGTCGCGGCCGAGCGCCTCAGCGGAACGCTGCAGAACGATATCCTCAAGGAGTACATCGCGCGCGGCACCTACATCTTTCCGCCCGGCCCCTCGATGCGGCTGATCACCGACACGTTCGCGTACTGCACGGATCGGGTCCCCCACTGGAACACGATCTCGATCTCCGGTTACCACATGCGCGAGGCCGGCTGCACCGCGGTCCAGGAGGTGGCCTTCACGCTGGCGAACGGCATTGCGTACGTGCAGGCGGCGCTGGACGCCGGCCTCACGGTCGACGCGTTCGCCCCGCAGCTGTCGTTCTTCTTCAACGCGCACAATGATCTGCTCGAGGAGGTCGCCAAGTTTCGGGCCGCGCGCCGGCTGTGGGCGCGGATCATGCACGAGCGGTTTCGCGCCCGCGACCCGCGGGCGCTGGCGCTCCGGTTCCACGCGCAGACGGCGGGCAGCATGCTCACCGCGCAGCAACCCGAGAACAACATCGTCCGGGTCGCGGTGCAGGCGCTCGCGGCCGTGCTGGGGGGGTGCCAGTCCCTGCACACGAACTCGATGGACGAGGCGCTCGCGCTGCCCACCGAGCACGCCGTCCGGATCGCGCTCCGGACCCAGCAGATCCTCGCCCACGAGTCGGGGGTCGCCGACATCGCCGATCCGCTCGGCGGCGCCTTCGCCATCGAGCGCCTCACCGGCGAGATCGACGAGGCGGCGCGGGACTACATCCGAACGATCGACGATCTGGGCGGCGCGGTCGCCGCGATCCCCTTCATGCAGCGCGAGATCCAGGAGGCAGCGTACCGCTACCAGCGCGAGGTCGAGGAGCACGCCCGGATCGTCGTCGGCGTCAACGAGTTCGGCACAGAGGAACCCCCGCAGGGAAATCTCTTCCAGGTGGACGCGGCTGTCGGTCCGGCGCTCGCCGAACGGGTGGCGCGCGCGCGCGCCGCGCGGGATCGCGACGCCGCCGGGCGGGCCCTCGATGCGCTCGAGCGGGCGGCGCGTGGCCGCGAGAATCTCCTGCCGCTTCTCGTCACCGCGGTCGAGGTCGGAGTCACGCTCGGCGAGACCTGCGACCGGTTGCGCGGCGTCTTCGGCGTCCACCAGCCCTCGGTCGCGTTTTGAGCAAGCGAATCCGGGCGGTCGGCGGCCTCGTCCTTCTCGGCGTGCTCGCGTGCGTCTCGAGCGCCGTCGCCGGGATGGCGGACCGCATCGGAGCGACCTTCGGGCTCATGTCGGAGCAGTTCATCCAGGCGTTCAATCCGCTCGAGGGGCTGGTGGTCGGCGTCGAGGGGGGCTCGCTGTATCTGGATCTCGGCGAGCGCGGCGGCGCGCAGGGGGGCCAGGAGTTCACGATCTTCCGCAAGGGCGAAGAATTCCGGCATCCACTCACCCGGAAGGTGCTCGGGCGGTACGAGGAAGTTCTCGGGTACGCCCAGATCCGAAGCGTGCAGCCGCGGTTTTCCGAGGCCGCATACGTCCCCATCGAGGGGAAGCCGATTCCGCAGCCGGACGACGGTGTGCGGATCACTCGGGGACGGATCAAGGCCGCGATCACGCCGGTGCTCGACTTGACGCAGTCCACGACGCGGCCGGACCTGCGCCGGGTTCCGTACCTCCTGGCGATCGCGCTCGAGCGCTCGAAGCGCTTCCAGGTGGTCGACCCGCTCACCGTCGCCGACGTCTTCGCCAGCGGTGGCGCCCAGGTCCAGGAGATCCTCGCTCTCCCGGAGCGCGCGGTCCGCATCTCGAAGCGGTTCGACGTGGCGGGGTGGGTCGTGCCCGTGCTGATCGAGCGGCGCGGCGTCGTCTACCTCGACGCGACGTGGATCTCCGCGGTGACGGGCACGGCGCTGTTCTCGCGCCGCGAGCCCCTTCTGCCGCCCGCCGCCGTGGAGGAGCAGCGATTCCCGTGGGAGCCGGGCAGCGAAGACTGATGTCTTGCTGGCGCGATCCTGTTATGGTATGGGCGCCACCATGACTGTGCGCTCTCTCGCGCTGGTTGTCGTCGTGCTCACCGCCGTCGGCTGTACGACGGCGAAACAAGTATTGGGCATTCCGACTTCCGGCGATCCGTCGGTCACGATCAAGTCGGCCGAGACCCGGTGGCTCCTGATCAAGAATCCAAGATTCGGCGACGTGCCGAGCGAGCCCGAGTACGTCTGGGTCGAAGAGGACAAGATGCCGGTGACCTTCACGACCCTCGTGCGGGGCCAAGGCGCGATCATCGCGGCGCCGGAGATCGTCGCCAAGTACGGCGCGCCGCCGGGCGGCGGGAAGATCAGCTCGCGGCAGGGCATGCCGACGCAGACGGTGACGGCTGCCGAGACGCCGGCGCCTCGGTCGTCGCCCGCGGTGCCGCGCCCGACGAACGGGACGGCGCCGGCGGGCCCGAAGAAAGGGCTGGTCGTCTACGTGGACACGACGCGCATCGTCATCGACCTGACCGCCGCCGACGGGATCCGACCCGGGACCGTGGTCAGTCTGCGTCGCGACGCGATCCCCATCGTGCATCCCGTGACGGGCGAGGTGCTCGGCGAGCTCGACGAAGAGGTCGCGACGGCGCGCGTGATCGAGATGCGCGAGAAGTTCTCGGTCGCGGACGTCCAGACCGTGGCCGCCGGTGCGCGGATCCAGATCAAGGATCGCGTCGTCCCCAAGTAGCTTCCCGCGTGCCCACGCCCACCCTCGAACGGGTCCTGAAGGAGCGCGTCGCAGGTCTGGTCGGCGCCGACCTGGAGCTTGTCGAGGCGGAGATCCGTCGAGAGCTGGGCTCGCCCGTCGCCTTGATCCAGGAGATGGGCGGCTACATCGCGGGCGCCGGGGGCAAACGCCTTCGCCCGATACTTCTGCTGCTGAGCGCGCGCCTGGCCGGCTACCGCGGCCCGCGGAGCGTGCGCCTCGCGTGCGTCGTCGAGCTGCTTCACACGGCGACGCTCATTCACGACGATGTCGTCGACCAGGCGCCGCTGCGCCGCGGACGGCCGTCGGCGAACGCGCAGTGGGGCGACGACGCCTCCGTCCTCGTCGGTGACCACCTGTACTCGAAGTCGTTCGCGATGCTCGTGCGGGACAACGATCGCGCCGTGATGGAGACCCTGGCGCGCTCGACGGTCTCGATGACCGAGGCGGAAGTCTTCCAGCTCGAGCTCAAGCGCAGCGGTGTCACGACGGAGGCGGACTACATCCGGGTCATCACGCAGAAGACCGCCTCGTTCATCTCCGCATGCTGTCGCATCGGCGGGCTGCTCGGCGGGCTCCCCGCCGACCACCTCGACGCCCTCACGGGGTACGGCCTCGACATCGGTGTCGCCTTCCAGATCTCGGACGACTCGCTCGATTTCGTCGCGAATCAAGATCGCTTTGGCAAGGCGATCGGCGCCGACCTCCGGGAGGGGAAGCGGACGCTGCCGCTCATCGCCATGCTCGAGCGGGTGACGCCGGTCGAGGCGGCGCGGATCACGAGTCTCCTCAAGCGCCCCGCCCTCGACGCGGACGAGGTCGACGAGATCCGGCGGTGCGTCGTGGACCACGCGGGCGTCGAGTACGCGCTTGCGCGGGCGCAGGAGTACGCGGGGGCTGCGAAGGCCGACCTCGCCGCGTTCGCGCCCTCGGAGGAGCGGGACACGCTGGCGCTGATCGCGGACTTCGTCGTCGATCGCGATCGTTGACGTGGCGGTCATCACACTGACAACCGACTTCGGCACGCGCGACACCTACGTGGCGGAGATGAAGGCCGCGATTCTCTCCATCACTCGCGACGTCCATGTCGTCGACATCACGCACGAGGTCGCGCCTCACGACGTCCTCGAGGGTGCCTTGGCGCTCGAGGCTGCCGCACCCCGGTTCCCGACCGCGACGATTCACGTGGCGGTGGTCGATCCCGGCGTCGGCACGGCCCGGCGCGGTCTCGCGGTAGCGTCGGGCGACCAGGTGTTCATCGGGCCCGACAACGGGTTGTTCACGCCGTTCCTGGGCGGGGCTCCCTGGCGCGCCTTCGAGTTGCGGGCGGAGCAGTTCCGCGCGGCCAGCGTGAGTCGCACGTTTCACGGGCGCGACGTCTTCGCGCCGGCGGCCGCCCACGTCGCTTGCGGCCTCGAGCCCGAGAGGCTCGGGCCCGTCGTGACCGACCCGGTGCTCCTGACGTGGCCCCGGGCCCGTGTGACCGAGAGCCGGGTCGGCGGCGCCGTCGTCCACGTCGATCGCTTCGGCAACCTCGTCACCTCGATCGACGGCGACACGATCGCGTCGCTCGGGTCGGGCGTCACCGTTCGCGTGGGCGGCAGGATCTTGCCGCTCGTGCAGACCTACGGTGAGCTGGCGCGGGGGAGCGCCGGAGCTCTGGTGGGCTCCCGCAACCGTCTGGAGATCGCGGTGAATGCGGGGAGCGCCGCGACCATGCTGGGCGCGCGGCGTGGCTCGGCGGTTGTCGTTAGTCGGGTTTCGTCGCCGGCGGCGAGGCCGGCGCGGAGGCGGTCTTAGCCTCCGTGCTCTTCCCCGCGGGCTTGTCGGTGGGCTTGTCGGCCGGCTTGTCGGCGGGCTTGTCCGCCGGTTTCTCGGACGATTTTTCAGATTGCTGGGCCTTCTTGCGAGATTCAGAAGGGTAGTCGGTCACGTACCATCCTTCACCCTTGAGAATGAAAGGCGCCGCAGAGAGGAGGCGGCGCACCTGTCCGCCGCACACGTCGCATGCCGCCAGCGGCGGCTCGGAAATCCGCTGGCGGATTTCGAAGACCCGTCCACACTTGAGGCACTCGTATTCGTAGGTTGGCATTCTCTTTTGAGGCTACATGGGGAGGATTGATCGTGTCAAGAAGACACGGGTTTTGGTTGGCTCTGCTCGCCCTCGGCCTGTCGGCGTCGGGATGCGCTGGCAAGGAGGCGTCCCAACAAGCCGAGGTACAGAAGCTTCGGGCGCGTGCGGCCTACGACCGCGCCCTCAGCTACCTCAACGACAAACAGCCGGCGCCGGCGGTGGCGGCGCTCCAGGAGGCGATCAACGTCAATCCATCGTCCACGGTCTACCGCGATACCCTTGGGATGGTCCTGCTCGAGCTGGGGCGGCCCGACATGGCGCTCGAGCACTTCAAGAAGGCGGTCGAGCTCGACCCGATGTTCGCCGACGGCTACTTCCATATGGGCACGGCCCAGGCAGAGGCGCGCCGATGGGACGAGGCGGTCGCGAGCTATAAGAAGGCGCTCGAGCTACCGACCCTAACCATTCCCGAGTCCGCGAACCAGAACCTCGGGCTTGCGCTCTATCATCTGAAGCGATACCGCGAAGCTGAACAGACCCTGCGGTTTGCCATCAGCCTCGACCCCAAGATGCAGGCCGCCTACTACAACCTCGGCCTCGTCTTCGTCGCCGAAAACCGGAAAGATGAGGCGAAGGCGGCCTTTCGCCAGGCCCGCCGGCTCGGCCCGGACTCACCGGTGGGGCAGGCGGCGCTGGACCGCCTCAAGGCCTTGGGGGAGGGGGGCTAAATAGCAGTTTTTTCTTGACCTTCCGGAAACGCCAGCGTAAAGGTGTTCGTTGTTTCAGTCGTATCTCAGCAAATTGCTCTGAGGAGAGGGAATGCGAAGATTCCTCGCCACAGCAGTCTTTGCCGTAATTATCCTCGCGATGTTCGCTCCGCCTGGGTTGGCCCAGGCGCCCACACCCAAGGTGACGATCAGCGGGCTCTTCGACCAGGTCACGTCGATGGGCAGAAACTTCTACGACGGCAATCTCGCGCGCGATAGCGATCGTGAATGGTACGCGCGGACCCGGTTTCGTCCGGACTTCGAGTTCGCGGTCGGCCGGGTCAAGGCTGTGCTCGGTCTCGAGATCGACTTGCAGTACGGGCAGTCCGGGGCCAACGACGGCGGGTTCCCGGGCAACAATACAGGCTTCCCGGGCGGCCCACCCAGCCAAGGCACACCCACCGGCGGGGCCAAGGTCAACGCCAACGGCAACCTGGACCTCAACACCGACGTCGGCGGCATGATCGAGATCAAGTGGATCTACACCGAGTTTCCCCTGACGGGCAAAGACAGCTTGCTGCCGTTCATCCCGGTCGAGACCATGGCTCGGGCCGGGGGTCAGCCCTTCGCCAACCTCGCCACCTACAAGCTCGCCAGCTACGCGGCCAGCGACTTCGCCGGCGTGTCGGGAGTGACGACGTTTGCCCCGAACATAAGAAGCAATCTCGCGTGGGTCATCGTCGAGGATCAACTCGCAGGCGCCAACCGAGGCAACCCCTCGCTCAAGACTGGTCGTGGCGAGGACTATGCGCTGATCTTCAGCCCCGAGTACACGCCGTTCAAGGGGCTCGATCTGAAGCCCCTGTACTCCTGGTTCCACGCAGACGGCATCACCCACATCGCGGCTCGGCGCAACCTGGTCAACAGGGGTACCGCCGGCGGGCTCCTCGGCCCCGGGACATCGATGGGCGCACCAGTAGGCCCCAGCCCCGCTGGTGACCCGACGTATCACGAGGATCGCCATACGATCGGCTTCGATGCGCGCTGGCGTGTGGGCCCCTTCGGCCTCGATCCCACCATCTTCTACCAGTGGGGTCGGATGGACACCCAGGCGGGTAGTTCGGCGACCGGCGCCGCCGTCAAAAAAGTCACGGCTGACATGAGCGCATTCCTCGTCGACATCATCGGGAGCTACCAGCTCGGTCCGCTGCTTCTCGAGCTGCGCGCTGACTACAGCACCGGCAATAAAGCTCGCGACAACCTGGCCAAGGGGATCCGGTACTTTCAACCCCTCACCACCGACGGGATCTACTACGCCGGCTGGACTCAGATGATGGGCCTGGGCGTGGACTATTTCAACGGCGTGTCCATGGGCGGCATGGGTAGCTACATCGGCTACGACCGGTACGGCCGCGCTCAGCTCGGCGCTCGGGCGACCTACACCTTCGCGCCCCCGTTCTCGGTCTACGCGATCGTCAGCCCGACATGGACAGCGGAGAAGGTCGACACCGACACGAACTCCGGGTTGGTGCCGGGGGCCGTGGGCCTCACGGTCGGTCGGACAACCGTGAGCAGCAACAGCTGGGTGTCGGGCGATTCCCGCTATCTCGGGACGGAGGCAGATCTCGGGCTCACGTGGCGGTTTTCCCCGAACGCGGCCTTCGATCTGGTCGGAGCTTGGCTGTTCGCAGGTGACGCGCAGAACACGGCCGAGTGCGTCGGGGGTGCGCCGGGGACCTGCGCCGGCGGCACGGTCGTGAAGAAAGACGCCAAGGACGCCTACACGCTGGCCGCGCGTGTGAGGCTGGCCTTCTAGATAAGGCGCGACAATGTCGGCTGTGCGTAGTCCGTCTGCAGCTGTTGGTGATGTCGGTCCTGAGGTGTTGTCAATGGCTCAGTTGCTGTTCACCACTACTTGAGGAGGGCGGTAATGCGTAGATTCATCGTTACGGCAGTACTCGCCTTCGTCATCCTCGCGATGCTGGCTCCGCCTGGGTTCGCTCAGGCGCCGGCCCCGAAGGTGACGATCACCGGGCTCTTCGACCAGATCACATCGGCGGGCCGCAACACCTACGACGGCAACCTCACCCGCAGCAGCGACCGGGAGGGGTACGCGCGCACCCGGTTCCGTCCGGACTTCGAGTTCGCGGTCGGGCGGGTCAAGGCCGTGCTCGGCCTCGAGATCGACTTGCAGTACGGGCAGGGCGGGCCCAACGACGGTGGCTTCCCGGGCAACACGAGCGGGTCCACGTGCGGCGCGGCCGCCGGCGCGTCTGGCGGTAACGCCGGCGCCACCCCCCCGGGGGGCAAGGTCAACACCAACGGCTGTTATGACCTCAACGGCGACGTCGGCGGCATGATCGAGATCAAGTGGATCTACACGGAGTTTCCGCTGACAGGCAAGGACAGCCTGCTGCCGTTCATCCCGGTCGAGACCATGGCGCGGGCGGGCGGCCAGCCCTTCGATACCCTCGCCCAGTACAAACTCGCCCAGTATGCGAACGGCGACTTCGCCGGCGTCTCGGCGATCACGACGTTCGCGCCGAACATCAAGACCAACCTCGCCTATGTCATCCTCGAGGATGAGCTCGCCGGCTCCAATCGAGGTAACCCCTCGCTCAAGATTAGTCGCGGCGAGGACTACTCGGTGATCTTCAGCCCCGAAATCACGCCGTTCAAGGGGCTGGACCTGAAGCCCCTGTACTCCTTCTTCCACGCCGGCGGCCAGACGGCCGGAGGTGCCCGGCGTAACCTGTACAACCCGAACACGGCCGGCGGCCAGCTCAACGCCGTGGCGGCGCGGGGTACACCCGATTCCCCCCCTGCCGCAGGCAACCCCAACTATCATGAAGATCGCCACACGATCGGCATCGACGCGCGCTGGCGTCTAGGCCCCTTCGGCATCGATCCCACGTTCTACTATCAGTGGGGTCGCGTCGACTCCCAGGCGATTGTTACCGGGACTGGGGCGACCGGCGGCACGAAAAAAATGACGGCTGACATGAGCGCATTCCTCGCCGACGTCATCGCCAGCTTCCAGCTCGGTCCGCTGCTTCTCGAGGCGCGCGGCGACTACAGCACCGGCAACAAAGCTCGCGACAACCTGTCCAGGTCGATTCGGTACTACCAGCCGCTCGATACGGACGGCAACTACTGGGCCGGCG
>QHSV01000468.1 GCA_003221655.1 Candidatus Rokuibacteriota bacterium | reverse complement strand
TGACCGCTCGGCCCGGCGTCAATGAAAGTCTCCGGCGGAGTGTTGTCGGCGACCAGTACCCGGGTGGCCATCCCGGCATTCCTGGCGACGTCTTCGGCCCCTGCAGTCAAGGTGTAGATTCCGTCAGTGAACGCTGTCGTATTCCAGATCGCCGTGGCGGTGACCGAGGACGCCGGCGGTGGCAGCGATGGAGTGAGCGTCGCCGCGAGTGGCTGCGTGCCAAGGCGCAGCGTGAAAGCGGCGACGCCGCTCCCCTGGTCGGTCGCCTGCGCTTCGATCGGTACCACGCCGCGGACGTGGCGGCCCTCGGGCGGCGCGATGATAGTGACCAGCGGGCCGATCTCGTCAGCGACGTCGGGCTCGCGGGCGCCGATGTCGAAGGCGGCCGTGCCCCCAGGCCTCCCGAGCCTCGGGCGAGCGGCAGGCATGAGGTAGTCGGACTCGAAGACGGGGTTCAGCGAAGGGTTGAACCCCAGCGTCCGTGGGTCAACCCCGGCGTCGAGGAGTGGCGCGGCCGTGACCGGGGTGAAGTCGTCATCATTTGTGTTGGCGTTGCCATCGGGGCCGGCGAGATTCGTGTAGACGCTGCTGGGGAGATCACACCCGGGGCTGGCGGTGACGCCAGACCCCTCCGAGCCCGTCGGCGTGCGGTTTCCCTCGTCGGTCGGATCGAGGATCGGGCCGTTCAGCTCGCCGAGACGGTTGCCGCAGACGAGGTTGTTCAGGAGGCGGATGCCGGCGGGCTGGGGGTTCTTGGAGCCCTCGCGCCTGACGCCGAAGCGGCCGCCGGTGGAGCCGGTGGCGGTGCCGTTGCCGGTGATGGCGGTGTTGACGAGCGAGACGACGTGTTCGCGGGCGACATCGAGGCCGTTCCATGCGTTGCCATGAATGGTGTTGCCGACGAGATAGTGGGGGCCGCCATCGGCATCGATGAAGGTGATGCCGTTGCGGCCGTTGGCGTAGATGAGCGAGTTGGCGATGAGGGTGTCCGGGTTACCGCGGGCGATGGTGATACCGCCGTTGCACTCGGAGGAGCCGTTGCCGAAGATCCGCAAGCGATCGAGGTGGATAGCGTCGTTGTCGTTGTTGCCGCCGAGCAAGGAGACGGCCTGTCCGGCGGCTCCGCTGATGGTGAACCCACGTAGGGTGATGAACTTGGACTGCTGGAGCCTCACCGCGTGGCCGTGGGTGCACCGTGCGGTCGGCGGGTGCAGCAGGACGCTGCCGACGGGCGCGGAAAGGTCGATCTCGATGACGATGCGCTGGGTCTCCGAGGTGGCGCCGGAGTTCTTGCCGGTGATGTTGAGCTGCTCGATGTAGGTGCCGGGCTTGATGCGGACCGTGTCACCGGCCTGGGCGGCGTTGATGGCGGCCTGGATCGTCGTGTAGCAGGGCGACTGGCCGCCGCATGTCGGATCGCTGACTGACACGTAACGGATGGTTTGCGCGTCGGCCGTACCCGATAGGGCCAGGAGTCCAACGCCGAACGCGAGCAAGAGAAGCCGACCGAGGCGCGCGCCGTGCGCCACCATCGCCGCTCGCTTCATCACACCCGTTGGTCTCCCTTTGGTGGAGATGGGGCTCTCTGCCCGTCGGCGCGCATTCGAAGCGATTGGCGCGCGGGCTGCCAGGGACGACTGCAACGGGAACGGGCAAGTTCGAGGCCAGCTCGAGACCACTGCCGCGACGCTCGCGATACCGAGCGGTTACGTCAAACCCAGACGCGACGCAGAGCGAGGAATCGCAACGCGGACTGCGCACACTGCCGCGACGGGAGTGCACGTTCACTGGAACCTCTAAGCGCGAGCTGACGCGAGCGGCGCGGTGACGACACCGTCTTGCTCCAGGCGCGCCGCGACCCGGAACAGAGCCGCCTCCATGAACGGTGCCGCCACGAGCTGGACGCCGAGCGGCAGCGGACCTGGTTCGGCGATCGGCGCCGAAATGACCGGCAGCCCGATGAAGGACAACGGCTGAGTGAACACGCCCAGGTGCGCCCGCATCGGAACCTCGACGCCCGCCACAGTTGTCGTGGGCGGCGCGCCGATTCGGGGCGCCGGGAATGGCGTGGTCGGCGCCAGGACGACGTCCACGTCGCGGAAGACCTCCCGCACGCGCTCCTTGAACCAGGCGCGGAATCGCTGCGCGTGGAGATAGTGCGACGCGGGGATCAGGGCGCCGGCGCGGAACCGGTCGCGGGTCCGCGGGTCGAAGTCCCCGGCGCGGCGCTTGAGGGTTTCGAGGTGGTAGTGAGCGCCCTCGCTGGAGGTGATCACCATCGCCGCGAAGCGCGCCCGGTTGGCCTCGGGGATAGTGACACGCCGGCTCGCGCCCAACGCCCGGGCTACCCGCTCGACGGCCTCGAGAGAGGCGGGCTCGGCGAGCCGCGCGAAGTGGCCGTCGGCAACGCCGATCCTGAGGCCGGCGATCCCGCGCCCCAGCTCGCTGGCGCAGAGCTCGGCCGGACGCTCGGCGCACACGGGGTCAGCCGGGTCCGGCCCCTGGAGCGCGTCGAAGGCGACCGCGAGGTCGCGGACCGAGCGCGCGAAGGGCCGGACGTGATCGAAGCTCGCCGCGAACAGGACGACCCCGGCGCGCGACACGCGCCCGTACGTCGGCTTCAGCCCGAAGACGCCGCACAGCGCCGCCGGGACGCGGATCGAGCCGTTCGTGTCGGAGCCGAGACTCAGCGGGACGAGCCCCGCCGCGACCGCCGCCGCCGAGCCGCCCGAGGAGCCGCCGGCGATGCGCGTCGGATCGTGCGGATTGCGAGTCGGTCCGTAGTGCGTGTTCTCGGTCGTGAAGCCGAACGCGTACTCGTCCATGTTGAGGCATCCGACCAGGACGGCGCCGGCGCGACGGAGGGCGGCGACCGCGGCCGCGTCGCGCTCCGCGGGCGGCCGCTCGCGGTTGATCCGCGAGCCGGCGAGCGTCGTGACGCCGGCGACGTC
>QHSV01000467.1 GCA_003221655.1 Candidatus Rokuibacteriota bacterium | reverse complement strand
CCGCATGACGCTGTCGGTGACGTTCAGGTCGCGCCCCATCGCCGGGTTCATCGCCGACTGCATCGAGGCGAGCGTGAAGAACGCGAAGATGGAATAGAAGAAATAGCCGCCGATCAGGAGGAAGATCGTGAACACCACCCACGCCACCGGCGACGTGAAGTAGAGGCGCAGCTCCTTCTTGAAGATCGGCCAGATCCTCATGGCCGCGGGTTCTCCTCGGCCTCTCCCGCCGCGGCTTCCTCGCCCGCGACGACCCGGATGAAGACCTCCTCGAGCGTCATCCCCACTCGCTTCAGTTCCAGCATGTCCCACCGCTGCTGCGCGGCCAGCTGGAAGATTTCCGCGCGCACGTCACGGCCTCGCGCCGCCTCGACCACGTACCGGCCGTCGCCGTTCGTGACCGCCTGGTCCTGCACGGACAGGACGCCCGGGATGGCGCGAATCCGGTCGCGGACGGCGGGCGGCGGACCAACGATCTCCACCTCGACCCGCGCGGTCGGAAAGAACTGCTCCACCAGCGCCTCGATGGGGCCCTGGGCGACGATGGCGCCCTTGTTGATGATGATCACGGCGTCGCACAGAATCGAGACTTCCGGGAGGATATGGGTCGACAGGATCACGGTGTGCTGGCCGGCGAGCGCCTTGATGAGCGACCGGATCTCCGTGATCTGCTTCGGGTCGAGGCCGATCGTGGGCTCGTCGAGGATGAGCACCTCCGGATCGCTGACGATCGCCTGCGCCAGGCCCACGCGCTGGCGATACCCCTTCGAGAGCTTCCCGATCAGGCGGTTCTGGACCTCGGTGACCAGGCAGCGGTCCATGACGTCGGCGACCTTCCGCCGCCGCTCCGCTCGCGGCACCCCCTTCACCTCGGCCACGAAGTCGAGGTAGGGCGCGACCCGCATGTCCGTGTACAGCGGCACGCTCTCTGGCAGGTAGCCGATCCGGCGCCGCACCTCCATGGACTCGCGGAACACGTCGTACCCCGCGACCCGCGCCGCACCGCTCGAGGCCGGCATGAAGCAGGCGAGAATGCGCATGGCGGTGGATTTCCCGGCCCCGTTGGGCCCGAGGAAACCCACGATCTGGCCCGGCGCGACGCTGAAGGACACGTCGCGGATCGCGGTGACCAGTCCGTAGTTCTTTGTGAGGTGTTCGACTTCGATCATCGAGGCCGGTTACAGAGTATACAACGACCTACAGATACTGGCCGTAGCGGATCTTCTCGACGACCCCCCGCACGCCCTTGTAGCTGTCGATCGCATCGAGCATGTCCTCGGTGGAGACGGGCGCGGCGTCCGCGCGCTCGGCCGCGCTGCGCACCTTGACCTCGAGGGCGCGCCTGACGATCACGGAGATGTCGGCACCGCTCATCCCGCCCATGACCGGCAAGATCTTGTCGTAGTCGATCTTCGCGAAGAGTGGCCGCCCGGCGTTTTTCTCGGTCCGGACCCGGATCAGCTCCAGGATCTCCTTCTGGGCGCCGGGATCGGGCAGCGGGATCTCGATGAGATGATCCAGGCGCCCCGGCGCGACGAGCGCGGGGTCGAGCGCGTCGGTGTGGGTGGTCGCGGCGACGACGAGGATGCGCGCGGCCGTGCTCAATCCGTCGAGCTTCTCGCAGAGCGCCGCGACCAGCCGCGCGCTCGCCTCCCGCGCCTGGGGCGGCGGAAGCAGATGCTCGAGCGAGAGCGCCTCGGCCTCGTCCAGGAACAGCACCGCCGGTCCCTCGGCCATCGCGATCCGGAGGATCTCCTGGAGCAGATCGCCCGTGTTCGCACCGAACTTCGAGGTGAGATTCATCAGTTTCAAGTGGTAGAAGATAGCGCTCGACGCCGTGGCGACCGCCTGGGCGAGCTTCGTCTTCCCGGTGCCCGGCGGGCCGTAGAGGAGCACGCCCTTCGGCGGGTCGATGCCCCACTGCCGGTAGAGGTCGGGGTTGCTCAGCGCGAGGGCGAACCCCTTGAGACCCGTCTTGGCCTGCCGCAGCCCTCCGACGTCGTCGAAGGTGACCGTCGACCGCATCTTCGTCTCGACCCGACCGGTGAGATCGCCGAACTTCTCGCCGAGCTTGGCAAAGACGTCCTCCAGACGCCGCTGGAGCGCCCATTCCTGGTCGTTCCGCTCCGGCTCGGCCATAGCGTCAGATCGACGGGCGCCGTGGCGGCGCGCTGCTGCCGGCCTTGTCGAAGACTCGCTCCTCCACGAGGACCGGCACCTTCGCGCGGATCGCCAGGGCGATCGCGTCCGACGGGCGCGCGTCGAGCTGGAGCTCCGGCCCGCCGGCATTGAGATAGACGATCGCGTAGAAGATGTCGTCGCGCAGGTCGGTGATCACGACGCGGGTGAGCGTCACCTTGAGCCGCCCGAAGAGCGTCAGGAACAGATCGTGGGTGAGGGGCCGGGGCGGCGTCACGCCCTGAAGCGGGACGGCGATCCCGGTGGCCTCGGCCAGCCCGATAGCAAGCGCGACGGAGCGCTTGTCACGCTTGCCCTGGAGCAGGACGGTCGGCTGCTGCGTGCTCTGGTCGACCATGACCGCGACCACCTCCACCTCCTGCGCGCCCGTCGGCTTGGGCGGCGCGGCCTCCGGCCGATCCGGGGCCAGATCCGCTGGGTGGGGGACGCCGAACACTGCAAGCATCAGCAGCGCGGTCACGCCGATACGGACGCTCGTGTTCATGCCGGCTCCTGTCCGCGAAACAGTGGGGCCAGTATAGCGCCGCCCGTCAGGCGACGCGACGGTCGGTCAGCGACATGCTGAGCGCAGAGCCGAGCAGCAGCAGCGACGCCAGCATGGTCCACATGAACGCGTAGCCGATGCCGTGGACGAGGAAGCCCAGCAGGGCCAGCAGCGCGACCGCGCCGGTCTGCACGAGCATCGACGGGACGATCACTGCCCGTCGGCCGTGCGTGTCGATCAGCCGCCCGCCGAATACCCGCACGCCGATCGCCGCGACGGCGAAGGCGGTGTAGAAGAGCGCGAGCGTCTCCACGCCGAGG
This sequence comes from Candidatus Rokuibacteriota bacterium, assembly GCA_003221655.1. Taxonomy (GTDB): domain Bacteria; phylum Methylomirabilota; class Methylomirabilia; order Rokubacteriales; family CSP1-6; genus AR31. The sequence continues at coordinate 39 of QHSV01000467.1, read as the reverse complement.
CTGTCGGCGAAGGTTGGTAAAAAAACGAAGATCGTGCCG
>QHSV01000466.1 GCA_003221655.1 Candidatus Rokuibacteriota bacterium | reverse complement strand
CGCAGCTCGCGGGGGCTGAGGCCTATGCGATTCCCCGCGAGCCGGGCCGCGTAGCCTTCGATGCCGACGAGCTGGCGGGACCCCTCGTGGTTCGCGCCCCGCGTCGCGGCGAACGCTTCGTCCCGTTCGGCGGCGCCGAGCGGCGGCTCAAGACGCTCTTGATCGATGCGAAGGTGCCCCGCTGGGATCGCGGCCGCGTGCCCGTGGTCGAGGCCGGCGGCGCGGTCATCTGGATCGGGAAGCTCCGCCGCGGTGCCGCGGCTCGCGTGACGGCCCGGACGCGGCGGGTGCTGGAGCTGGCCCTTGTTCCGCTGGCGGAGTCCGACTGCGGCCGGTAGAGTAGAGGACCGAGTCGCCGATGAACCCATTTGTCGCCCTTCTCTTCACGTTGCTTCTTGCCACCCCCGCCTGGGCGCAGCAGCGACCGGCCCCGGCCGAGCAGCCGCGCGCGGCGCCGAAGGTCGATGCGCGGAGCATGCTGCGGGCGCTGGAAGACGCGTTCGCCGCCGTCGCCGACCGCGTCACGCCGGCCGTGGTGCACGTGAGCACGGTGCCGAAGAAAGCGGCGACCGGCGCGCCAGAGGAAGCCCCGGAGCGTTTCAAAGAGTTCTTCGGTGAGGAGTTCTACGAGCGCTATTTTCGCCGGCGCCCGCGCGAGGACGCGCGCGCCACCGGCTCGGGCGTCCTGGTGGATCCGAAGGGATACATCTTGACGAACAACCACGTGATCGAGAACGCTCAGGAAATCATCGTGCGCCTCTCGGATCAGCGGAAGTTCCCTGCGCGCCTCGTCGGACGAGATCCCAAGACCGATCTCGCCGTGCTGAAGGTGGATGCGGCCGGCCCGCTCCCGGTGGCCGAGCTGGGCGATTCCAGCCAGCTCCGCGTCGGCCAGTGGGCGATCGCGATCGGCAACCCGTTCGGCCTCGATCGCACGGTGACGGTGGGGATCGTCTCCGCCACGGCCCGGACACGGGTGGGGGTGACCCAGTACGACAACTTCATCCAAACCGATGCGTCGATCAATCCGGGAAACTCGGGGGGGCCGCTGCTGAACATCGACGGCAAGGTGATCGGGATCAACACCGCGATCGTTGCCACCGGCCAGGGCATCGGCTTTTCGATCCCGATCAACCAGGCGCGCGACGTGATGCAGCAGCTCATCACGCGGGGCCGCGTGGTGCGCGGCTGGCTCGGCATCGTCATCCAGGACGTGACCGACCAGCTCTCCGGGAGCTTCGGCGTGAAGGAGCGGGAGGGCGTCCTCGTGGCCGAGGTCATGAAGGGCAGCCCCGCCGAGGCCGCCGGCCTCAGGGCGGGCGACGTCGTCGTCGAGCTGAGCGGCACGCCGATCAAGGAGGTACCCGACCTCCAGCAGCGGATCGCCGCCGTCAAGCCCGGACAAACGCTGAAGCTCACCGTGATCCGCGAAAAGAAGCCCGTACCGGTCACGGTGAAGATCGGCGAGATGCCGGCCGACGAGCCGGTGGTCGCGGAGGCGCTCGGGACCAACGAGTGGGGCTTCAGCGTGGAATCGCTCACGGGCGATGCGGCGCTCCGCTTCGACTTGCCGGTCTCGCGCGGTCTGCTCGTCACGGACGTGCAACCCGGGAGCCCCGCCGAGAAGGCTGGCCTGCGGCGTGGCGACGTGATCCTCGAGGTCGCGCGCCGGCCTGCTGACGACCCGGCGAATCTGTACCGCGTGCTCGGAGCGCTCAAGCCCGGCGAGTCGGTCTTGATCTATGTGCACCGCGCGGGCGGCGGCAGCGGCGGGGCCAACCAGTACCTCACGATGGAACGCGCGCGTCCGCGGTGACCGGCGCGGGCACCCGACCGGCGCTGCGAGGCACGGTCCTCGTCGTGGACGACGAGGAGGGTGTGCGCGCCTCGGTGCGAGCGATCCTCGAAGAGACCTGCGACGTCCTCGAAGCGCCGAACGGCGCCCAGGCGCTCGAGATGCTGAAAAGTCACGAGATCGACCTCGTCATGCTGGACCAGCGGATGCCCGGCGAGGCGGGGATCGACGTTCTCCCCCGCATCAAGGCCGCCGACCCGTCGACGGTCGTGGTCATCGCCACCGCCGTCCGCGAGCTACGGACCGCCGTCGAAGCGCTCAAGCGTGGGGCGTACGACTACCTGACCAAGCCCTTCGAAGTGGACGAGATTCTGTTGCTGGCCCAGCGGGCGCTCGAGAAGCGGGCGCTCGAGCGTGAGGTGCTCTACCTCCGTTCGGCGCTGGCGGGCGCCCCGTCCGACGCAGGCGGCATGGCCGGGGCCTTCGAGGGGATGATCGGGCGCCACCCGGAGATCGTCCGTGTCTACCAGCTCATCATGCAGATCGCGCCGACCCCGACCACCGTGCTGATCACCGGGGAGAGCGGCACCGGCAAGGAGCTGGTGGCGCGCGCGATCCACGCGCGGAGCGGGCGCCAGGGTCAGCCGTTCGTCGCGATCAACGTGGCGGCCATCCCCGACACGCTGGTCGAGTCCGAGCTGTTCGGCCACGAGAAGGGCGCCTTCACCGGGGCGCACGCGAAGAAGCTCGGCCGCTTCGAGCTGGCTCACGGGGGCACCGTCTTCCTCGACGAGATCGGCAGCCTCCGGCTCGATCTTCAGGCGAAGCTCCTGCGGGCTTTACAAGAACGGGAGATCGAGCGTCTGGGCGGCGTGCGCGCCGTGCCCGTGGACGTGCGAATTCTGGCGGCGACGAACGTCAATCTGAAGAGCGCCGTGAGGGCGCGGACGTTCCGCGAAGACCTCTACTACCGGCTGAACGTGGTGCCCGTCCACGTGCCACCGCTCCGCGAGCGCCGCGAGGACATCGGCGCGCTCGTGCAGTACTTCGTCCGGAAGATCGCGCGCGAGTGCGGTCGCGACGTGCGCGGCGTGTCCGCCGGCGCCATCGAAGTGCTCACCCGCTACGACTGGCCGGGGAACGTGCGCGAGCTCGAGAACGTCCTGCACCGGGCCGTGGTCCTCGCGCGGAGCCCCGTCATCCACCTTCAGGACGTGCCGCTCGACGTGGCGATGCCCGAGACAGGGTCGCGCCTGGGCGAGGACACGGGCCCGCCGCTGCGCGAAGCCCTGGAACAGTTCGAGCGCCAGTACATTCTGCGCGTGCTCGAGGGCGTGGGCTGGAACGTGAGCCACGCGGCCCGGCGGCTCGGCGTGCACCGGAACACGGTCCTGACGAAGCTCTCGGGCTGGGGCATCCAGCGCCCGGGCAGCGGTGAGGGGCGGAGCCTCAGTCTCTAGCGAGCTCGACCTACCGGAAGGATCGACTCACCAGGAGAAGAGATTGGTGAAGAAGTCCTTCACGCGCCGAGTGAAGGTCGCGTCGCCACTTCGGGTCGGCTGATCCGAGGCCGTCCCGCTCTCTGGCGTTGCCGGTGGGTCGATCGACGCATCCAGCTTTGACGTCTGCAGGGCGCCATCCTTCGTGTCGGCGGTCGCAGGCAGAAGCGTCTCGGAGACGCTGATGGCGAGGTACGTGTACCAGAGTCCCTCATAGATGTGGACCTCGAGGGCGTTGCTGTCTTTCTCGTAGACCTGCCACGTACCGTCCGTGGCAGTGGTCGTCCTGGACACGGGGCGCCAGCCGTTC
>QHSV01000163.1 GCA_003221655.1 Candidatus Rokuibacteriota bacterium | reverse complement strand
GTTTCGCGGCTGTCGATTTTCGACTGTCACGCATCTGGCATCAGGTGTGCGTGATGCACCTGACTCGTCAACGTTCCCCCGGGAGATAACCACGCGGGTCGTGGGACCCGAGAAGAGGAGCACACATTGCTGAGGCATCGCTTGATCGTCTTCTCCGCCCTACTGCTCGCTCTGACCGGCTGCGCGGCGCAGGGACAAGACACCGTGCAGAGCCAGACGCACGGAACTCACGGACAGAGTCCCGCCGATGGTCGTCCCGTCCTCTATGATTCGCTCGGGAGCTATTCGTATCGGATCACCACGGCGTCGCCGGACGCCCAGCGCTGGTTCGATCAGGGCTTGCGACTGGTCTACGCGTTCAACCACCACGAGGCGCAGCGGGCATTCCGAGAGGCCGCGCGCCTCGATCCCACGTGCGCCATGTGCTTCTGGGGCATCACGTTGACCGAGGGCGGGAACTACAACCACCCGACCGACGCCGATCGTGAGAAGAAGGCGCTGGCTGCCGTGCAGCAGGCGGGCGCGCTGGGGTCCGGCGCGCGCCCGGCGGAGCGCGCGCTGATTCAGGCCCTCGCCAAGCGTCACTCCGCCGATCCCCAGGTCAAGCGTGAGATGCTCGACCGAGCTTATGCCGACGCGATGCGCGACGTCGCGCGGCAGCTGCCTGACGACCTGGAGGCCGCGACGTTCTTCGCCGACGCCATGATGAACCTCCGGCCGTGGAATCTCTGGGCCCCCGACGGCACACCGCATCCGGGCACCGAGGAGATCGTCGAGACTCTGGAGCGCGTCATCGCCCGGAACCCCAATCACCCCGGCGCGCTTCATCTCTACATTCATGCGGTCGAGGCGAGCACGCAGCCGGGCCGCGCCGAGGCCGCCGCCGATCGCCTGCTCCCGCTGATGCCCGGGGCCGGGCACCTGGTCCACATGCCGTCACACATCTACTGGCGCGTCGGCCGATACGCCGACGCTGTGACCGTCAATGCGGCCGCCGCGCGGGCGGACCGCACGTACTTCAAGACGGCGCAGCCGAGTGGGATCTATCGCGGGCTTTATTATCCGCACACCATCGACTTCATCTGGCATTCGGCCAGCATGCAGGGGCGCAGCGCGGAGACGATTCGCGCTGCGCGCGAGTTCGCCGAGAGCGCGCCGGCGGAGATGATCAAGCAGATGCCGGATATGGAAACGGCCCCGGTCGCGCCGATCGTGGCCCTCGCGCGCTTCGGCCGCTGGGACGAGGTGCTCGCCTATCCCGCGCCGCCTCGCGACTGGCCATACACGTCGGGTGTCTGGCGCTACGCGCGTGGTCTCGCCTTCAACGCGAAGGGGCAGGTCGCCGACGCCACGCGAGAGTTGCGCGAGGTAGAGAATATCCTAAAGTCCGTGCCGCCCGAGCGCACCGTCGCCTTCTTCTTCCGTGCGAAGAACATGCTCCAGCTGGCGGCGAATCTGCTGGCGGGCGAGATCGCGGCGAAGACCGGCGATGTCGCGACCGCCGAGCGGTTGCTCCGCGCGGCGGTCGCCGAGCAGGACACCCACTGGTTCACGGAGCCGCCGCCGTGGTATTTCCCGGTGCGCCAGACGCTTGGCGCCGTGCTGCTCCAGGCCGGTCGTGCGAGTGACGCCGAGCAGGTCTACCGGGAGGACCTGAGAAGGAACCCCGACAACGGCTGGTCGCTGTTCGGGCTCGCGCAAAGTCTGAAGGCGCAGGGGAAGACGGCCGACGCCGGGCAGATCGACGAGAGCTTCCGGAAGGCCTGGGCGCAGGCCGACGTGAGACTCACCGCGTCCCGGTTCTAACGGCGGGAAAGCCCGGGCGCCGTCGCTCCGGGCTACCGCCCGGCCTGGATGACGTCCGCCAGTTCCTTCGCGCGCCCCTCGTCGAGAGGGCGCAGCAGGTCCAGGATCCGTCGCGCGTCGCCGAGCCGGCCCAGCTTTACATAGGCCTCGCCGAGGTACTCGAGCGCCTCGGGGAAGTTCGGCCGGAGCCGCAGCGCCTGGTCATAGGCCTGGAGCGACTCGGTATAACGACCCTGGTTGCGCAGGGCGTAGCCCAGCTCGTTCCAGGCTTCGGGGAATGCGGCGTGCAAGGTGACGGCGCCGCGGAAAGCCTCCACCGCCGTTGCCCAGTCCTTGGCGAGGCGCGCTCGGATGCCTCGGTTGTACTCGCTCTCCGCGCTGGGCGTCACCGTGGGCTGGCGGACCTGGTCCGCGGCGGGCGAGCTCGGCTCGGCGAGCCCCGCCGATGGGAACAGCAGCGAAACCACCACGGCGAAACCCAGCGCGACGAGTCGCGAGATCATCGCGTTCGATTCTACCCTCGGCATGCCGCTAGCATACCGCGCTGGGTGCTTCCGGTCATCTGGACGTCGGGCGGCGCCCGGTCAAGAGTGCCTCGACGGCCCGGAGGTCGGCTTCCGTGTCCACGCCAATCGTCGGCGCGTCGGTCTCGACGACGACGATGTCGATGCCGTTCTCGAGGAACCTGAGCTGCTCGAGCTTCTCCACCAGCTCGAGCGGCGACGGTGGCAGACGGTGGAAAGCGTCGAGCGCCGCTTTCCGATACGCGTAGAAGCCCGGGTGTTTGTAGCGCACGACGCCGATCCCATCGCGATCGTACGGGATCGGATGCTTCGAGAAGTAGAGCGCCCGGCCGTCGACGCCGCAGACGACCTTGTTCACGTTCGGGTTAGACATCTCCTCGGGCTCGAGGCGGATCTTGAGCGTGGTCACCTGGGTGTCGGGACGCTCACGGAACGGACCGACGAGGAGCCGGATGTGGTCCGGCGTGATCAACGGTTCGTCACCCTGGATATTCACGTAGACGTCGGCGGCGCGCGCCTGCGCGACCTCCCAGATCCGATCCGTCCCCGACGGGTGCTCGGAGGACGTCATGATCGCGGGGATGCCGAACGTCGCGCACGCGCCGACGACCTCCTGGGAATCGGTCGCCACCAGCAGGTCGGCGAGATCCGGCGCCCGCCGGGCCGCCTCGTACACGTGGACGATGAGGGGCTTGCCGGCGATCTCGCGGAGGACCTTACGGGGCAGGCGGGTGGACCGAAGACGGGCCGGAATGACGCCGAGGACGCGGAGCTGCGTCCTGTCGCTCACGGGAAGGCGCGCAAGGTCCGGAGCTGTGCTTCGCGCGCGTCGACGCTTGCACCCGGCGCGAACGGCACGATCACCGGCTGGGTGAGCCCGGCGCGCGCGAACTCGGCGATGCGCTCGCGACAGAACGCCGGCGGCCCCACGACCCCGAGACCGTCGAGGAGTCGCGGCGACACCTGCTTCACCGCACCGGCGCGGTCACCCGCACGCCAGGCGGCGTTCACCGCGTCGACCTCGTCGCCGAAGCCGGCGCTTCGAAAGAAGCTCCGGTAGACGTCCACCGTCGTGTAGCCCGTGATATCGCGCGCCAGCGCCTCGCGCGCAGCGAGCACGTCGTCGGTGACGCACGTACGAATGAACGACGCGATCTCGAAGTCGCCGAGCGTCCGGCCCACCTTCCGCGCCCCGGCTTCCAGGTGCCCGATCGAGGCGGGAACCGTCTCCGGCGGGATCCAGTTCAGGACCACACCGTCGGCGATCTCTCCCGCCAGCTCCAGCATCTCGGGACCGAGGGCAGCGAGAACGACGCGAATCCGCTGTGAGGGCGGCGGCGCCGCGAGGCGGAAATTCTTGACGCGATAGAACTTGCCCTCGAAGGTCACGCGCTCGCCGGCGGCGACCATGCGGATGATCTGGACCGCCTCGCGGATCTGCTGGAGCGCCGGCGCGAAGGCGAGCCCATGCCAGTCGCCGACAATGACACGGCTCGAGAGGCCGATTCCGAGCACGACACGATCGGGTGCCATGTGGTTGAGCGTCGCCGCGCTCTGGCCGAGGAGGACCGGTGTTCGCGTCTGGACCGGCACGACCGCGGAGCCCACGTGAAGCCGCTCGGTGTGGCTCGCGATGATCGCCATGAGGGTGATTGCGTCGTAGCCCGATGCCTCGCCCGTCCACGCCATGTGATAGCCTCGCGCTTCCGCTTCGCGGGCGACGGCGACGAACTCGGCCGCCGGCAGGGCGGCGAAGGGGGCCAGGACGATGCCGAGGCGGCGTTTCGGGTGATCGGCGAGCATGTGCGTCCTCTCCTCGGCCCAGGTCGGTCGGGCGCCGCGAGTATACCGCCTCGGCGGTGCGGTATATCGCCCTCAGCGGTGGCCGTGATCGTGGTGGATGTCGGGAGTATGCGGGTGCTCGTGCTCCAGCGGGCCGGTCGGGTGCGCATGGCTGTGGGGCTCCGGGCCTTCCACACCATCGTGAGCGTGCTGGTGGTGGGCGTCGTGGACGTGCAGATGGCTGTGGGTGCTCGCCGCATGCCGATGCCGGTGCGAGTGGCGCTCGCGGACCAGGAGCCACGTTGCCGCGGCCATGAGCGCCGCCGCGGCGATGAGGCCGGCCGTCGGCGACTCGCCGAGTAAAAGGCCGCCGGCGGCGCCGAAGAACGGCGCCGTCGCGAAGTACGCGCCCGTTCGCGCGGCGCCGAGCCCGCGCATTGCCAGGATGAACAGGACGAGGCTGGTGCCGTAGCTCACCGCCCCGAGGGCCAGCCCGAGGGCGATCGTGCCCGGTGTCGGCCAGGGCTGCCCGCTCAGGAGCGCCAGGAGCGTGTTGACAGTCCCGGCGACGAGGCCCTTGACCTCGACGATGAGCAACGGGTCGCTCTCGGCGATGAGGCGGGTCAGATTGTTGTCGAGCGCCCACAGCGCGCACGCGAGGACGACCGCCGCGGCCGCGACGGTGATCGCCGGGTCGCCCGGCGTCCACCCCAGGACGACGCCCCCGAGCGCCATGACGACGGCCGCGCCGCCGACGCGCGGGCCCAGATGCTCACCGAAGACGATGCCCGCCAGAATGGCCGTGAAGACGACCTCGAGGTTGAGCAGGAGCGCCGTGGTCGTGGCGGGGCTCCGCGCGAGCCCCCAGAGAAGCAGCGGCGGCGCGAGGACGCCCCCCACCAGAACGACTGCGGCCAGGATCCACCGATCGCGAAGCGTCAACGGCCGGCCCGCAGTCGACCGGCGGCGCCAGACGAGCCGCGTCAGGCCGAGGAACACGCCGGCGCCGAGATACAGCAGCCCGGCGAGGAACAGCGGCGGCACGACGGCGAGAAGCAGCTTCGCGAGCGGCGCGCTGAGCCCGAAGGCGAGCGCGGCGATCAACGCTTTGAGGATCGGCATGGCGACGCGCGGCCATTGTACTCAACGGCGCGTCTCGATAGAGTGACGGCTGATGGTCTCGCTCACCCAGCGCCCCGCCGCGCCGATCCGCGCGCCACGCGGCACCGCGCTGTCCTGCAAAGGCTGGCCGCAGGAGGCGGCGCTCCGGATGCTCATGAACAATCTCGACCCCGACGTCGCGGAGCGCTGGGAGGACCTCGTCGTCTACGGCGGGTCGGGCAAGGCGGCCCGCAGCTGGGAAGCGTATCACGCGATCGTGAGGACGCTCCGCCGGCTCGAGGCCGACGAGACGCTCCTCGTCCAGTCGGGCAAGCCCGTCGGCGTGTTCAGAACTCATCTCGACGCGCCCCGCGTGCTGATCGCCAACGCGCTGCTCGTGCCCGAGTGGGGCGACTGGGAGCACTTCCGGCAGTACGAAGCGATGGGGCTCACGATGTACGGCCAGATGACGGCGGGTTCCTGGATCTACATCGGCACTCAGGGGATCCTCCAGGGCACGTACGAGACGTTCGGCGCCTGCGCGCGGAAGCACTTCGGCGGCTCGCTGGCGGGCCGGCTCGTGCTCTCCGCCGGGCTGGGGGGAATGGGCGGGGCACAGCCGCTCGCCGTCACGCTGAACGGCGGCGTCGGGCTCTTCGTCGAGATCGATCGCGAGCGCATCGAGCGCCGGCTCAGGCTCCGGTACGTCGACCGCGTGACGTCGTCGCTGGACGAGGCGCTCGGCTGGGCCGACGAGGCGCGGGCCCGCCGCGAGCCCCTCTCGATCGCCGTCCACGGCAACGCCGCCGAGGTGCATCCCGAGCTCGCTCGCCGCGGAGTTCGATTCGACGTGGTGACCGATCAAACCTCCGCCCACGACGTGCTCACCGGGTATGTGCCGGCTGGACTGTCGGTGGAGGACGCGAGTGCGTTGCGCGCGCGTGACCCGAAGAGATATTTGAAATGGGCGTACGAGTCGATCGCCGCCCAGATGCGGGCGATGCTCGAGTTCCAGCGGGCGGGCGCCGTCCTCTTCGATTACGGCAACAACTTCCGGCGCGAGGCCGAGAACGCGGGGGTCTCCGACTTCAGCTATCCCGGCTTCGTCCCCGCGTTCATCCGTCCGCTCTTCTGCGAGGGGCTGGGCCCGTTCCGCTGGGTGGCGCTCTCGGGTGATCCCGAGGACATTTACGTGACCGACCGGGCGCTGATGGAGGCCATTCCGGAGAACGAGCCCCTGGTCCGCTGGTTGCGCCTCGCCCGGGAGCGCGTCAGCTTCCAGGGGCTGCCGGCGCGCATTTGCTGGCTCGGCTACGGCGACCGCGCGAAGGCCGGGCGGATCTTCAACGACCTGGTCGCCAGGGGCGCCGTGAAGGCCCCCATCGTCATCGGCCGTGACCATCTCGACTCGGGCTCGGTCGCCTCGCCGAATCGCGAGACCGAGTCGATGCGCGACGGCTCGGATGCGATCGCCGACTGGCCCGTCCTCAACGCGCTCCTCAACACGGCGTCGGGCGCGACGTGGGTGTCGGTACACCACGGCGGCGGCGTGGGCATCGGGTACTCGATCCACGCCGGCATGGTCGTCGTCGCCGACGGCACACCGGAGGCGGCGCGGCGCCTCGAGCGCGTGCTCACGACCGATCCGGGCACCGGTATCATGCGGCATGCCGACGCGGGGTACCCGGAGGCCGTCGCGGCGGCGCGGCGTCACGGGATCGACTTGCCAGGGATCACGGCGTGATTCGGGCGAAAGTGAAGTCACCCATGGTAAGCCGCGTCGCGGCGCCCGTCGTCGCATTGCTCGCGCTGGCCGTCCTGGCCCCGGTCGTCCGAGCCCAAGAGACGCCGCGCTACGGGGGAGAGCTGGTGTTCGTCGTTCCGGCCGAGTCGCCGTCGTTCGACGCGCACCGCGAGGAGAGCTTCGCGCTGCTGCATCCGGCCGCGCCCCACTACAACACTCTGCTCCGCGTGGACCCGGACGATCCGAGCGGCACCAGGATCGTCGGAGACCTGGCCCAGTCGTGGTCGAGCGCCCGGGACGGGCGCACGTGGACCTTCATCCTCCGGCGGGGCGTGAAATTCCACGACGGCAGCGAGCTGGTCGCGCGGGACGTCAAGGCCTCGTACGACAAGATCATCTTTCCGCCCGCCGGCGTGGCGTCGAATCGCAAGGGCGAGTACGTCGTCGTCGACGCCGTCGAGGCTCCCGATCCCTCCACGGTCGTGTTCCGCCTGAAGTGGCCCGCCGCCTCGTTCCTCGCGTCGCTCGCGTCACCGTGGAACTGGATCTACAAGGCCGATCTCCTCGCCCAGGACATCCGCTGGTACGAGCGCAACATCATGGGCACGGGGCCGTTCACGTTCGGCGAGTACGTGAAAGGGTCGCACTGGACCGGCCGGAAGAACCCGGCCTACTGGGACCGCGCCAAGCCGTATCTCGACGGCTATCGCGCGCTCTTCATCCGGGACACGGCAGCCCAGATCGCGGCGATCCGGGGCCAGCGGGCGATGATCCAGTTCCGCGGCTTCTCGCCGCTCGATCGCGAGAGCCTCGTGCAGGCGCTCGGCAGCCGGATCCGGGTCCAAGAGAGCCCTTGGGAGTGCGGCAACCCGATCGCACTCAACCACGAGCGCAAGCCGTTCGACGACCGTCGGGTCCGGCGCGCGCTGACGCTGGCGCTCGATCGCCACCAGGGCGCGCCGGCGCTCTCGCGGATCTCGATCTTCAAGGAGATCGTCGGCGTGCAGGGCGCTGGGACACCGTTCTCGGCCACGCCGGCCGAGCTCGAAAAGCTGGCGGGCTACGGCCGCGACATCGGTGCCTCGCGAGCGGAGGCGCGCCGGTTGCTCAGAGAGGCCGGGGTGCCGGAGGGGTTCTCCTTCACGTTCCGCAACCGTGGCATCCGCGACCCGTACGAGGCGCTCGGCATCTGGCTGGTCGACCAGTGGAGGCAGATCGGACTCACCGTGAAGGTGGAGACCCTCGAGCTCGCAACCCTCTACAACGAGATCCGGGGCGGCAACTTCGACGTCGCGGCGGACTTCCACTGCAGCTACATCGTCGAGCCCGATCTGGCGCTCTTCAAGTTCCAGTCGATGGACGTCAGCCACGTGAACTACGGTCGCTACACCGACCGGGTCCTCGACGAGCTCTACCAGCGTCAGAGTCGCGCCACCGACCGGGAGGAGCGGCGCCGGTCCATCAGGGAATTCGAGAAACGGCTGCTCGACGAGGAGGTGCGCTACATCTTTACCTTCCAGTGGCATCGGATCGTCCCGCACAACGCGCGGGTGCGAGGCTGGACGATCACCCCGAGCCACTTCCTCAACAACCAGCTCGACACCGTCTGGCTGGCGGAGTGACCCTGAGGCTCATCCCCGACCTCGTCCTGACCGAGGGCGGGTGGACGTCGGGCCGGGTGGTGACGCTCGAGGGCGGGCGGATCGCCTCGATCGAGTGCGTCGACCGCCCCTCGTCGGGCGACGTCACGCTCGCGGGCAAGGCCCTCGTGCCCGGGACGGTCAACGCGCACTGCCACACCTTCCAGTCGCTCCTGCGCGGTCTCGGCGACGACCTCGACTTCTCGGGCTGGCGCGACCGCGTGCTCTACCCGTTCTCCGAGCGTCTGGACCGCCGGGGAATCGCGCTCGGCGCCTCCTTCGCGTTCGCCGAGATGCTGCTGGGGGGCGCCACCACCTGCGTGGATTTCTTCTACCTCCAGGACGAGGGCAACGAGAATGCCGAAGCAGTGATCGAGGCCGCGCGCGCGGTCGGGATCCGCCTCGTCCTGGCGCGCGCGATGTACGACTGGCAGGGCGCGCCCAAGCGCTACCGTGAGACGGTCGCCGACGCGGCCCGCCGGACGCGGGAGCTGATCGCGGCGCACCGGGAGGATCAGACCACGCTGGTGCAGCCCGCCCCTCACAGCCCTCACGGCGCGTCCCCCGAGATGATCCGCGCAGGATCGGAGATCGCGGAGACGGAGGCCACGCGGTTCCACATCCACGTGGCCGAGGGACGCGCCGAGGGCGAGCGCACGCTCCGGGAGCACGGGGCCACGCCGATCCGGTATCTCGACGGCCTCGGCGTTCTCGGTCCACGGATGATTGGCGTCCACTGTGTCTGGCTCGACGACGAGGAGATCGGGTTGATGGGCGCCCGGCGGGCCGCGCTCGCTTACTGCCCGAGCTCCAACATGTTTCTGGGCGACGGCATCACGCGTGTCCCCGAGCTCTTGAAGGCGGGGGTCAGAATCGGGCTCGGCACCGACGGCGGCTGCACCAACAACCGCCTCTCGGTGTTCGAGGAGATGCGCATGACGGCTCTCCTCCAGCGGGTGCGCCTTCTCGACGGCGCCGCGATCGACGCAGTGACGGCCTTCGGGCTCGGCACCCGGTCGGGCGCCGAGGTCCTCGGGCTCGAGGCGGGCGTGATCGCGCCGGGCCGGCTCGCCGACCTCATCGCGGTGGACCTCGATGACGTCTCGCTCCACCCGCGGATCGACCTCCTGAAGTCCATGGTCTACGCGATGTCCTCCCGGGCCGTCACGGACGTGTGGGTCCACGGGCGACGCGTCGTCGAGTCCGGACGTCTCGTGACTGTCGACGAGCGCGAGCTCCTGGCGCAGGTCCGCGAGCTGACGCAGGGGTGGTGCGCGCCGCAGGCCGTCGTGGGGCTGGGGCCACGCCGGCCGAGGCGCGACGATCAACCATGGTCGATCTAGACGGCGGGCCGCTCACGCTCCAGGCCGTCGAAGCGGTGGCCCGCCGGGGTGAGCAGGTTTCGCTGGCCCCTGGCGCGGAGCAGACCCTGCGCGCCGGTCGCGCCTTCGTCGACCGGCTGGCGGCGGGCGCGGAGCCGATCTACGGAATCACGACCGGCGTCGGGAAGCTCAAGGACGTCGTCATTCCATCGAGTGAGCGTGCCGACCTGCAGCGGAACCTCGTCTTGAGCCACGCCGGGGGCGTGGGCGCGCCCCTCGCGGAGGCGGACGTGCGAGCGATCATGCTCCTGCTCGCGGCCTCTCTCGCGCGCGGCGCGTCCGGCGTGAGGCCCGTGGTCGTCGAAACGGTGATCGCGTGCCTGAACCGGCGCGTCCATCCCGTGGTGCCCGAGCTGGGGTCGGTCGGGGCGTCGGGAGATCTGGCGCCGCTCGCCCACGTGGCGCTCTGTCTCCTCGGCGAAGGCTCGGCCTCGGACGGCGACCGGCAGATTCCCGCCGCCGAGGCGCTGGCCCGCGCGGGCGTGAGCCCTCTCGTCCTCGAGACGAAGGAAGGGCTCGCGCTTCTCAACGGCACGCATCTCATGGCCGGGCACGGCGCCCTCACGGTCCTCGATGCAGCGTGCCTCACGCGCCTGGCCGACGTCGCCGGCGCCATGTCGCTCGAAGCGCTCATGGGATCGAACGCCGCATTCGACCCGCGGATCCACGTGCTCAGGCCCCATCCGGGCCAGCTCGCGGCCGCCGCCAACCTGGTTCGCCTCACGGCGGAGAGTGGGATCATCGCCTCGCACCGCGACTGCACGCGCGTCCAGGACGCCTACAGCCTGCGCTGCATGCCGCAGGTGCACGGCTCGACGCGCGAGGCGGTCACGTTCGCACGGTCGGTGATCGAGCGCGAGCTCGCCTCGGTCTCCGACAATCCGCTCGTGTTCCCCGCTGACGGCGCCGTGCTGAGCGGCGGAAACTTCCACCGCCGAGCTCCGGACGCTGGCGATGCCGGCGAGTGCGGAGTCCATTCCGACCTCGGGTCTCCAGGAGGACTACAACTCGATGGCGGCGGGCTCGGCCCTCAAGGCGCGGCGGGCCGCCGGGCTCGCCCGCCAGGTCCTCGCCATCGAGTTGTTGCTGGCGGCTCAGGCGCTCGATTTCCGGGCCCCGCTCCCGCCGGGACGCGGCAGCTCGGCAGCGCGGGACGCCGTGCGGGAGCGGATCCCACCGCTCGACCGGGATCGCTATCTCAAGGCCGACCTCGATGCGGCGCTGGGGCTCTGCGAGGCGGGCACGGTCCTCGCCGCCGTCGAGGCCGCGATCGGCGCGCTGGAGTGAGTGGCGGGGCTACGACCGTTTCAGGGAAACGACCGTTGTGTCGCGGGTGACGGAGGCCTCGTCCGCGGACCGGGCCTTGGTCATTTTGCAGTGGCCGTCGAAGAGCACGCCCTCCTCAACCACCACGATTGGCGCCTCAACGTCGCCGCAAACCCGCGCGGTGCCGCGGAGCTCGACCCGCTCGGACGCGCACACGTTGCCGACCACCTCGCCGCTGATCAAGACGATGCCCGCCCGGACGGCGGCGTTGACGACGCCCTTCTCGCCGATGATGAGGCTGTCGCTGGAGACGATCTCGCCCCGGAACCGGCCGTTGATCATGACGGTTCCGCTGAACGAGTACTTGCCCTCGATCTCCGACCCTTCATCGATGAAGGCCGTGAGGTCGCTTCCCTTGGTCGGGCGCTTGCTCGACTTCCTCCACAACATAGGCGCTGTTCCGCGCGGGCCTGTCTACCGCTGCCCGCTGAGCTGGGCAGGCCGGTCGTCCTCGACCAGGTAGACCGGTCGCTGGCCGTTCGTCGACTCATTCATTTTCGTGACGTTGCCGTTGAAGAAGCCGCCCTTCGAGATGACAAGCGAGTCGGTCGTGATGTTGCCGGTGACCCGGCCGGTCTGGGCGATCTCGACGTTGCCGGTCGCGATCATGTTGCCCGCGTAGTGACCCATGACGATCGCGTCGACCGTCTGCACGTTGGCGTTGACACGCCCCTTCTCGCCGATGACGAGCTTGCCGCCGACGTTCATCTCACCGCCGATTTCGCACTCCACCTGGATCGAGTCCGCAATGTCGAATTTGCCTTCCATCCGCGCGCGGTCGCCGACGACCGTGAGCAGCGGTACCGCCGAGCCGGGCTTGCCGTTCTCCAGCGCCTTCTGGTTCTCCAGCGCCTTCTGGTTGCTGAACATCGGGAACTCCTTACGGTGAGACCGCTCGGATGAGCGCGCGACAGGTTCGACCTGGCATCTCCAGGCGTAGCACCCCCGCACAGGGGGTGTCAACCTTAGTTCCGGGCCACACCGGGTGGTGCGTCGGTCCCGCGAGGGGTCTCTCCCTTGTGGAGCCTAGAAGGAGCGGATGAGGCGCTCGACCCGTTCGTCGTGCGACTGGAAGGGGTCCTTGCAGAGGATGGTCTCGCGCTCCGGATCGTTGAGCTTCAGGTAGACCCAGTCGACGCGATAGTCCTTGCCTTTGAGGTTCGCCTGGCGGATGAACTCGCCGCGGAGCCGCGCCCGGGTGGTCTGCGGCGGCACGTGCTTCGCCTGCTCGATGGTCTCGTCGTCGGTGATCCGGTCCACGTGGTCGTTGGCGACGAGGCGGTAGTAGACGCCCTTGTCGGGCCGGATGTCGTGGTACTGGAGGTCGAGCAGCGACACCTTCGGGTCCCGCCACGAGAGGCGGTGGCGGTTCATGAAGTTGTCGATGAGCTGGCGCTTGATGACCCAGTCGAGCTCGCGGCTGAGCTGCATCGGGTCGGACTCGAGCTTGGTGACGACGTCGGTCCAGCGTGCGAGGACGTCTTTGGTCGTCGTGTCGGCGTTGATCGAGTTGACGTAGCGCGTCGCGTACTCGAGGTACTCGAGCTGCATCTGGAGCGCCGTGATCGAGCGGCCGTCCTTCAGCTTGATCGCCTCGCGCAGGGTTGGATCGTGGGAGATATCGCGGATCGCCTGCACGGGAGACTGCAACGAGTAATCGCGGTCGAAGAACCCATCTTCGATCATGTCGAGGACGAGGGCGGTCGTCCCGATCTTCAGATAGGTCGCGACTTCGGACATGTTCGAATCGCCCACGATGACGTGCAGCCGCCGGTAGCGCTCGGCGTCGGCGTGCGGCTCGTCGCGGGTGTTGATGATCGAACGCGACGAGGTCGTCGCGCCGGAGATCTCCTGGCAGATGTGCTGCGCGCGCTGCGACAGGCAGTAGTGGAAGCCGCGCGGCGTCTGGAGCACCTTGCCGGCACCCGCAAAGATCTGGCGGGTCACGAAGAACGGGATCAGCGCCTCGGCGAGCCGCTGGAACGAGACGTCGCGCGAGACGAGGTAGTTCTCGTGGCAGCCGTACGAATTCCCGGCGGAATCGGTGTTGTTCTTGAAGAGCAGGATGTTGCCGGAGATCCCATCTTCACGCAGACGCTTCTCGGCCTGGTGCAGGAGATCCTCGACGAT